>JAPPKR010000255.1 GCA_028819835.1 bacterium
GGGCGATCAGCCCCAAGCATCACACACAGGGCCTACCAAACAAGGTAAGGGGGGCCCGCCGAGCCTCACCGGCCGAGTGGGCTTATCCTTCCGCGACAGCCCCTTCTGTACAGTGAGGTGACGGACCCATGATCTACGCCCTCCGAACTCTGGCTTTCGTCCAGGTCTTCTTCGCCGCCTTCGCCGCCATGGTGGGCAGCTTCGCCGATGGAGGCCAATGGTGGGAACGGTTAATCCTGGTGGCTGTCCATCCGGCGGCCGCAGTGTTGCTGCTCGTCCTGGTCATGCGCAGGGAGTCAGCCAGGGTCCTGGCGTTGGTAACCACTGCTCTGCTGGCGCTCAATGTCGTGGCCGATGCGGGACTTGCCGTGGCCATCGGGTCGGGTGCGATCAAGGGCGACTGGATACTGCCCCTGGTCTTCGCAGTCGTTCCCCTGATCGCGCTTCCCTACTGCATACTGCGTTACCGGAACTCCTAGCGCGGATGTCCCTCGCAACCTGGGGGGTTACGATACTTCTAAGGTTTCAGAAAGGAGTTGCCCCATGACGGTGGTCGATGCCCACCTCCATCTGTTCGAGTCGGTTTCCGAGCAGTACCCCCGCGATGTGTTCCCGGGCCTGACCCCGCCGGAGCGGCGGGCGCCGATGGACGAGTATTTCGGTTACATGGAGCGGGCGGGGGTGGACAAAGCCGTCATCGTGGCGGTCTCCCACCATGACGAGTACGTGCGGGACGTGGTGGCTACCCGCCCCGACCGGTTCGCGATCGTGGGAGTGCAGGATGTCTCCGCCTCCGATCAGCTCGCCGACTACACCGAGCGCCGGCAGGCCACGCCCTTCCAAGGGTTCCGGCTGTTCAACCTGGATGACGATCCCTCCCAGGCCGCCGACCGGATTGAGATGTTCCCCGTCCTGGAGCAAATGGCCGCCGACGGGGTGAAGTTGTGGTTCTACTCCACCGAGGAGCAGGTGCTGCTGCTGGACCGGGTGCTGGAGTTGCTGCCCGATCTGTCGGTGGTCGTCAACCATCTGGGTTTCTGTCCCAGTATCTGGGACGAGATCAGGGCGGACGAATGGGGGCGGCCCCGGTTCACCATGGACCTTCCCTCGGCGTCGCTCAAGACCATGGAGGTGATCGCCGCCCGTCCCAACGTCTATGTCCACCTCTCCGGCCAGTACGCCTTCACCCAGGAGCCCTTCCCCCATCCCGACCTGCAGTCGACCGTCGACGCCGTGTACGGGATGTTCGGGGCCGACCGGATGATGTGGGCCTCGGACTATCCGTGGATCGCGGTAGAACCCGGCTATCCCGAACAGCTGGCGCTGGTGGACCACTACCTGCCGGACATCTCGGCTGCCGAGCGGGACGCCATCCGGGGCGGGACCGCTATGGGCCTGTTCGACTTCGAGTAGGCAGCGTCTTTCGACAGAGTGGATGATCCCGGCGTAGTCGATCGGCGTTTCCAGGCGGTCAACGTGCCCGAGCCTCGGGGCTTCCCGTCCCGGCCGATGACCATCCACGGGCTGGAGGGTCGCCCGGCTGCCTGGATTCTCAGCAGGGACGGATCGGGGCCTTCCACCCGCCTGCTGGAGGTCCCTCCCGGCTGGGGGACCTCGCTTCGGGGCAGTTTCACCGGAGATGTCGAGTTGTTCGTGATCTCCGGCCGGGTGGAGGCGGACGGGCGTCGGATGGGCGCAGACACGCTGTGGGGCGCCCGCGCCGGGACCGTAGTTTGTGGCCTGGGGAGTTCCGAGGGAGCCACACTATTGCTCTTCTCGGGCGCCCCGCTGAGGTTCATGCCCGGCGAGGGGGAGGAAGACCCTGAACGTCCCGACCCGGTGGTGGCGGGCGAGCGGGAGTGGGTGCAGATGCCCGGCGCTCCGTCCAAATCCCGGCAGCGGGAGTTGGCGCCGTCGCTGCGGGGTGGCGCCTATTGGCAGACTGCGGCGATCGACCTGAATCTGGACCGCTGGTACGTGGACGATGAGCCGACCGAGGTATTCGTGCTGGAGGGGTCGTGGCAGCAGGCAGCCCGGGGAAAGCAGGGACCGGAGGTGGTGGAGTTTCCCAGGGAGGGTTACTTCTATCGCCCGGCGGGTGTGTGGCATGGTGGGGCGTTGACCGGTACTTCCACAGTGGCCCTGTTGCTGATCCGAGCGGGCGCCGCACCGTCCCGCCACGCTGACGCTCCCGGTGAGTACCCGGCCTGCTTGCGGTGAGGGTCGACCGGTCCAATTTACGGGAAGCCCTGGTCGGAGGGGCGGTGACCTGAGGCCGTCGCTATATTCAGGATCAGGTCGGTGTCGCACTTCGTCGGCTTCCGCGGCGCCGAGCCCAGGAGGAAATAGCACATGTTGATCCGTTACATAGAACCCATCGGGAGTGACCTGCACACCAAACG
>JAPPKR010000060.1 GCA_028819835.1 bacterium
GGGTCTGCAACTGGGGGACGGTGGGAAGGTAAGAGCAGAAGACTCCCCCCACCGGTTGTGCATCGGCGGCCACCTGAGCGGCGTGCCATGGCTCTGGGACATCCAGCACCACCCGCTCGGGGCCAACCTCCGCGATCGCATCCTCAACCTTCCCCCGGCGAAGCTCCAACTGCGGTGGGACGTCCCCGAACCAGCGCCGGATCATCTTCCGGGCGTGACCGGCGTGATCCGGACGGATCTCCACCGAGACCACCCTTCCAGCCTCCCCCACCGCCCTGGCCAGCGCCATCGCCAGG
This sequence comes from bacterium, assembly GCA_028819835.1. The sequence goes on from JAPPKR010000060.1 coordinate 297, forward strand.
GCGCCCGATCCGGTCCCTCCCTCCACCACTGTCATCCCGGGAGCGATGTCCGCCCACATGAGGATCGGACCGATGTCCTTGGGATACACCACCTGTGCGCCGCGTTTCATCTTGAGGATGAAGTCGGCCAACCGGGGACGGAGTAAGCGCAGCCCCGCTCCCCCCGACGATCTCAGCAGGATCCCCTCGGGTTGACCGATGATGTCGCGGTGGGGAAGTATTCCCATGTGGTACTCGAAGCGGCGGGAGGGATCGAGGAGCACCATGAACCGCCGGCCCTTCCCGTCGATCAACAGGGCCACCTCTCCTTCCCGGAGGGAGCGGTCCGAAGAAGACTTCTCGCCCATTCAGACGCTGCGGCCGGCGATGCGAAGCACGGTCGCCTTCTTCATCCGGCAGAAGGAACAGTTCTCCCCCGGCGTTGGGCGACCGCACTCCCCGCAAGCCAGGAGTTCGGGGGGATCGGGCGGGAAGTAGGCCGCTCCCCGGTCGAGGAACCCGAAGAGAAACTGCGCCTTCAGACCGGGAGACTGTTCCTCCAGGCGGTTCAGCCACTCCTTGTAGCGGTTGATGGTGTTCCCCGCCGCCATGGGGCATTCCTCTATCTCGTATTGGATTCCCCGCAGGACCGCATAGGCGGCCGTCTCCCGCTCCGCCACCCGGAGGAGCGGCTTCACCTTGCGCACCAGTCCCCCGTCGGAGGTGGGAAGCACCGGACGCTGGCGAGCGAGAAACTCCACCTCCCAGCGAAGTACGTTGCCCATGAGCACCGCCGCCTCGTCGTCGAGATTGTGCCCCACCACCAATACGTCGTATCCCATCTCGGCAGCCGCTTCGTTCAGGAGGTAGCGCTTGGACAGACCACAGGCCGAACAGGCCGCCCGGCTGGTTAACCTGGCGGCCTCGGGGATGGAGAAACCGTGATCAGATCCCAGGTCCACCACCCGGAGGGACAGATCCCGCTCCGAGGCGAACTGTCGGCTGAGGCGCAGGCCGTCGGAACTGTACTCATCGATCCCTAGATGCAAATAGACGCCATCCACCCGGTATCCCAGCACGGTCAGGATCTCCCAGAGGGCAAGACTGTCCTTCCCTCCCGACACCCCCAGCACCAACCGGTCGTCGGCGCCGAACATGTGATGGTCGGAGATGGTCCGGGCCACCTGCCGATGGATGTGCTCTATGAAGTGGGACCGGCAGAAGCCGGCGTTGTGCCGCCGCACCGAGATGACCGCTCTCTCCCGACACACCCGGCACTTCACGGCTCCGTCAACCTCCCGAGATGACCGGACGCACCTCGATCACGTCGTCCGGGTGGAGGCGGACATCGTCGGTCAAAAGCTCGTCGCCCCTGATCACCAGCACCGACTCGGACACCAGGTCGAGCCTGTTGAGCAAGGCTTTGACCGACCCGGGTCCGCTCACCTCGATCTCCCTCCGGGGCTGGTGCATAATCACCTTCATTGGAAAACGGAGACCACCGAGGTCAGAAGGGTGAGCACCAACGCGAGGACCAGCAACCAGACCAGCACTCTCCTCAACCGTTCGTTTCTCAAGACGCCTCCTTCCGCTCGGTGGTCCTAGGCTTGGCTCCTCACTACGTTACCTTTCCGGATGAGAAGCGACCGCCTGAAGAAGTACGGCATCACCAGCGCCTTCCGCGGAGCGCGCACCGGGGACTTCTGGCTGATGGCGGCCGGCCTGTTCATCTGGCGCCTGGCCTCCCGAAGGAGGAACCGCCGCCGGATCTAGGGTCCGAACCGGGTCAGACCATGCGGGCGAGTTCGGAGATGGCCCTCTTGATCCTTCTCCGTCCCTTTCGCCTACCCACCCAGTAGACCACGCCCATCATCGCCGCGGTGCCCAGGCTCCTCAGGAAGACCGGATTGGTCATCCCCTCGCCGGTGTTGGCAAGGGTGTCGACGATCTTGCGGGCTCCCTGTTCGAGGTCCTCCCGGGTAACCACCGAGGGTTGATCACTCACGGCCCACACCCATCTTTCCGACCACCAGCGCCCCGCAGAGGAGCACCGCCGAGGTGATCCCGGCTGCGGCCACCCCCCACCAACTCGTTTCTGGGAGGACTTCGACGAGGAAGCCATGTAGCGCCAAGGATCCCAGCACCGCTCCGAAGCTCACAAGGACTGTCACCGCCACGGCGACCGCCGCCGAGAGCCCCAGCCTCCGCATGGGCTCGACCGTCTCCTGGCGCAGATACTGCTTGGCCAACTCGATCAGTTCGGCGACCTGTTGGGGCAACTCCCTCGGATCCGTCATCAGGCATTCAAGGCTACCACTGCCCGTTCAGGTTCCTCTAAGGGGTTACCTTCCCACGCGGGACTCATCTTGGAAGTTCGAGCCTTGGCGCGGCAAGGACGCTACCCTGCCAAGGGGCCAAGGGGAGGCTCAGCGACTCCTCGCCGGGACGCGGGTCGAAAGGTAGGCGGACAGATGGTCGACCAGGTAACGGGCGTCGTCCTCGGCGCCGTGGATGAAGCTCGACTTCCGGCGCCGGAGGAAGTTCATCCCGATCCGGTACATGCCGGGCGAATCGGAGACGACGCCACCGTCGTGGCGGAGTCGCCCCTTGTGGTCCAGCACCGGAACATGGAGCCATGAGTAGTCCGGCCGGTAACCGGTGGCCCACATTACGGTCTTGATATCGCCGCTGGTGAGGTCGAGACCCAGCGGCGGTGACTTCTCGACCCGGGTCCGCTCGTAGCGGCGGGGAGGGCCGTACTCGCCGTCCAGGCCGTGCTCGGTTATCCACTCGTCGATGGACAGCAGCAGCCGCCCCATCTTGAGGTCGGAGCGGTTGCACTTGTTGTGGAGCGAACCCGACAACTGGGCTTTACCGTCCCTGATGCCGGCCAGCCGGCCCACCAGGCGCACTCCCCGGTCGGTCAGGGCGTTCAGATCGAGCGTGATCCGTTCCGGCGTCCCCACCAACTGAGGAGAAGGGACGCTGCGGGCCCGCACGATGTCGTCCACCTCGTCGTAACTCTCGTCGGAGAGGCCGGTGACCTCGAACCAGTAGCGGATGTCCTTCCCGCGGTATACCCGGGGCATGCGGACGTGCTCTCCCACCGAGACCGTCACCTGCCGCCCCGAACGGTGGATCTCGTCGGCCAGTTGCACGCCGGTGGCCGAAACGCCCACCACCAACACGCCGCCTTCGGGGAGGTCCGAGGGACGGCGGTAGTGGAACGGGGTCACCGACTCGACCGACGGCGGGAGGGCCGCGGCGATGGGCGGCACCTTGGGAAGGTTGAACTCCCCGGTCGCCAGCACCACGGATCGGCAGGACCACGCACCGCGGTTGGTCACCACCTCGTAGCCGTCGCTCTCCCTGCGCACCGAAGTGACGTTGGTAAGGGTGTGGAGGGGCGGATCGACCCACCGGGCGTACCGGTCTATGAACTCGACGACCTCGGACATGGTCATGAATCCGTCGGGATCATCGCCGTCATAGGCGAAGCCGGGCAACCGGGTCTGCCAGTTGGGAGTGAGCAGGCGGAGCGAGTCCCAGCGCTCCGTCCGCCACGTGTTGGCCACCTCCCCGCGCTCGAGGACCACATGGTCGATCGAGCGCTGGGAGAGGAGGTAGCTTACCGCCAGACCGGTGTGCCCGGCGCCGATTACTACGGTGTCGGTCCGCACCCCGCCTCGCCCGTTAGTTGACCTGTACGGTTACGTTGGTGGGGTTGGTGAGGATGTCGAACACCGCCGAGATCTTCTGGGACTGGGCCACCAGCGCCTCGACGTCCGCCGAACTGGCCTCATCCGCGTCGATCTGGTAGGCGACCCGCACGTCGCTGAAGCCGTTCCTGACTTCGGGATCCGATCCGAGGATGCCCCCGATGTTCATATCGGCCTCGACGGTCGCCTTGACGGAACGCAACTTTATCTCGCGGTTCTCCGCCACGGCCGCCACGCCGGCGGTCAGACAGCTCGCCAAGCCGGCCAGCACGATCTCCACCGGAGTGGCGGCGTTGTCCTCCGCGTTGAACTCCAGAGGATGGTCGGCCTCCACCTTGTAGGTTGACTTGTGAGCGCGTTCTTCGCCCAGCCCGAAATAACCCCCGATAGTGGTCCGGCTGTGCGTTCCGTGCACCCACTCGTTCGAGGCTCTCCATGTGTAGTCGCCCGCGGCGGGTGTGTCTCCCACAACTCCCCGGGCAAACAGCAGATGTGCTGTGTCCACTCCGTTGATCTCACCTTTGCTCATTGGATTCTCCTTTGATTCATTGTTTCATGGTTCGTCACTGTCATGTGGTGTTCACCCCGGAGACCGCATCCACTCTGTTCGAGCATTGAACTTCGAGAAGGGAACCGGCTCCGGTGACAGAAGTCAAACGCCAAGGATGGTAGGTACCAAATGCTCCCGGGTGGTGGCGTTATCTATTGGCGGGCAGTGGTCCCGCTCCGGTGAGCCACCCGGGAGCCGAGACAACCCATGTAATCGCGCATGGACATGGAGGCTGATTGCTGAAGCATCTTCGTGACGATTCCTATCTTGCTGCCTACCGCGCTGTCAGGGGTCTTCGGTCCCGGAAAACCGGGGAAACATGATTATAAGCAGAAACGCACGCGATGCAAATGCATCCCCCCTTCCTCACCGAGAATCGGGGAACGGCAACTCCAAAAGGCTCCTAGCATTCGGCCTATGGGTAGTCCGATGGAGACGAGGAAGGAAGGACCATGATCACCTACCACCAGCGCTACGCACCGCGCCTGGCCAGCCTCATCGGACTACAGACCCTCATCCCTACTCAAGCGCTAAAGCTCACAGGCCGCACCCCGGAAGGAGTGGGCGAAGTCTTCGGCATCAGCGCCAGAGACGCAATCGACCTCGACCGGATCGAGGAGTCCCTGCCGGGGATGTTCGAACTGCGGCACGCCTTCACCTGATGGACTACGCCTCCGAAGCGAACAGCAATCGGGAGTTCCCACCACTGACCACAGTCAGGACCATCCCAGGAGTGAAGGCCCCGGGAACCTCGGAGCCACAGAACGGAGCGGTCGGTTGACGCTCGAAGCAACACCGACCGAAGATGGTAGAGACACAGTCGATGACGACACCGCCGCCTTGGACATGTTCATACAGGCAGTGGCGCACGCCACGCTCATCGCCCATCGGATGGAGGAGTTGTCGGTTCGAGAAGTCACCATCGTCCTCGACCAATTCCTGACCGAGCGCCTTCCCTCCGATGATCCGTACTGGGAGCCCCTGCTGGCCCTGTGCAGGCTCTATCTGGTCACCTTGGACATGACGAAGATCGACTTCGAATTGGATGAACTCCTCCCTCAAGGGGAAGGCTGAATGAGGGACACCGGAGGGATCTGTCGAAGGGGCATTCGGGAACGTGCCGCCCTAACGGAGGAGTAGACCTCCGTCAACCACCAGAGCGTGTCAGCGAGGTCGGTGTTCCAGGGAATGGAGCCAAACACCGCGCCCTCCTCTCTCCGGCGGGAGAATCGAAAACGGCCGAGCCTCCCGCCTTCCCCTCACCAGGATCGGAACACCCATTTGTTTTATTTCGCAGGTGCAATATATGATTTGGGCCTAGAGATGAGACTTCCCCCTCTGGCCTCCTGCCGTCAGTCCTTTCGCGGGGGTTCGCAACTGAGGGGGAGCATTGGAGCGGGGGGACGGACACCATCTCATCCTTGGGTTGAAACCGTCGTCCCCCCCCTCCTCTTCCTCACTGATGTTTGAGCATTTTGCCCTGATCGTCTGGATGATCCTCCCCCTCTTCACCGGGTCCTATCGGTTAACACGACAACCCAAACTGTCTCACTTCTGATCCAAATTTGAACTGACCCACCAACCGGGGGTCCGTCCTATGAACTCGTCCTGGAATGAGAGGCTTGAAGGAGGGACGCCATCATGAAGGCGAGGACCATCAGCGGACAACTCGGTGATCATCGCGATCCTGTCCAACATGGCCTCCCGGCGATCCGGGCAAGGCGTACCGGTCTCCGCTTGATTGGCGTGTCCCCTCACGTCCCTCGGTTCTTTACAGTAAGAACCCCAGTTTCTTGGATCCGCCGCCGGTTTCCCGGGAATACGGCCGGGATTCTCGTCTTCGTCCCCGCTAGGAGAGCGTAAATCGTTACACTGCCACGGTGCTACATTTATCCTTTTATTACGTGCAATGGAGAAAAACAGCCGGAGGGTGTTAGGGGAGACCATGGAAAACGACGAGGAGATACTTCCCGCTCTTGGGTTCCTGGCGACCGGCATCACGGCCATGCTGACAAGGATATCCAGGGAGACTCTTACTCCCTTCAATTTGACGCCCGTGGAGACCGCCATCCTTTTCTATTGCTCGCGAAACCTGGCGACTACGACCCAGAGGCTGGTGGGAGCAATACACATGGACCAGGCCTCGATAAGCCGCCACATAGCAAAGTTGGTCGCAAAGGGCCTGATCCGGCGTACACGCCCATGCGAGGACCGGCGCGTCGTGCGTTTGGAACTGACGGAAAAGGGATGGGCCGCCATGCCCCGGTTGCTCGAGTCGCACCAATACCTCAACTCTCTGGTCAACCTCGGGATCGGCGGAGAGGAAAAGAGGATCTTTCTTGACACCACGAGGAAGATACACAAGAACCTACAGGTAGGGCTGCAAGACCTCGGGACAGCAACTGCGGGAAAGCACAGTACGGAGCCAAAGAACACAAGCTAGGCGTTGCCCTCCCATGCCCGGTGGAAGCGCCGGCCCACTGCCCTGGCGCTCCCCGTTCCCCCTCTTGACTCAATAAGGCATCACAGCCCCACCGCCTTCCTTCTCATTGTCGTTAGGAGAACGCACCCGTCCCAGCTTTGCAATATGCTTTGCATCTGCATTACAATGGTCCCCTAGTCCCGCAAATTCAGTAGCTCTGATCGTGATAGGGATCTTCGAAAGGATCCCGATCTGGCTGTTCGCCAGAAGGCGATGAGGTGATCGGAGCGGTCTCTGGGGTTGCGACATCCGAGCACCCACCTCGGGCGCTCCGGGACACTCTCTACGGAAGGAGAAACCCCATGAAAGGAAAGCTCGTCACCTATGTCAGCATGTTCCTCGGGCTGATCCTCGGTCCGTGGATCACTGACCTGGTCGCTCCGACGAACATCCACTGGTTCTGGAAAGCCTGTCTGTTCATCCTGTTGACGTTGCTGATCGTATTCGTGATCGAACAGATCCTCAACAAGCTCTTCCGGCGGAAACGACCTCGATGACCCATATTTCCCTCCCGTCCTTCACGCCTTTCGTATCGCGGACCGGGGGGGAAGAGGGGGCGGGGGGATGGCCAGACGAACCTCTCGTCTCCCCGCCCAACGGTTCGGGAGTGTCCCGGGTCTGACGGAGGCACTGCTAGCGTATCGCTCTTGTGCCCAACAGCCCGTGGACCCTCCCGGACTACCCAGGGTCTGGTCGGGAACTAAACCTCGCTGTCTCCCTGGATATCCCGACCAGACCACCCTCCCCCACCTGCTTCCTTCGAGCCTAAGAGTGGGATAAGAGGGGAGGGATCCCGGGGAGTCGTGGGGCACTCTCCCTCCCGCCCCACGACCCCCCACACCACCCCATCAGGGAACACGGCACTCTCAGGCAGGACATCTCCTCAGCATGTCTAATCGGGTTGATGGGGAAGGAAAGCGTGGATCCACCCTCCCCCACCGTTGTTCCCCCCTCTGCCGATGCGAACCGCCGAAAGGACAGGGCGGAAGAAAACCAGAGGGGCAGTCTCTATCTCTTGCGCGGTTTGCGCCAAAACACCCAGGAGAGTATCTGCTCAATGAACAGAATCACGATCAGGGTAATGGCAATCACCAAAGCCGCCTCCCAGAACCAATGCCAATCATCGGGGACGGTCCAATCGGTCAAAGGCAAAGCGCCGATCAGCCCCAAGAGAACACTCGCATAGTGGATAACCCAGCGTTTCATACCTGTTCCTTTCTGGTCGGGGGCTCGCGCTGCTTCTGTAGCGTGGAGCTTTTGGACGAGTTCAGTTGGCATCGCCCTGGAGCTTTGGGATTCTTTGCTTGCTCACACTGGGCTCCTTTCCGTAAGCCATCCCTAAGGAGACCGGTGGATCCTCAGACTCCGCAAGATATTATATTGCAGACGCAAAAGACAACCAAGGCGAGGACGAGTACGTTCTCCCGGCCATGATTGAGAGCCAAGATCGCGGGCTCCGCCAGTTTGCCTCGCTGGCCCCGGGGCAGCGACGGTCGCCGTGATCAACTAATCAGGTTGGGAGGGCGGCAGATTCTCAGGGAGTCGTTCGGCCATCCCCGCCGGGGGGTCGGCGCGGGAAGCGATTCAACCTATTCTTCAGGGCATCCCCCTCCCCTCGTGCCGAGGGATGTTCCCTTTGACCGGTCGACAATGGACCGTAAATGGAAAGCTCGTCCAGTGGCTCCTTCAGTTTTGGAACAGGATGGTGTCGAGTTCCTCGATTCGCTCATCCCAGGTGTATCGCCAGGTGCCGATGTAGCCCTGTTGCAGGTCGCCGTTTTTGTCCCAGTCCAGGGAGTTGGCTGCTCCTTGGTAGTCGATCTGGTGGCCTTCGGCGAGTAGGCGGAGGCCTTCGGCGACTCCGTCGGGAGTCCCCAGGATGGTCTTGCCGGGTGGACTGGCGACGGCTCGCAGGTGGTCCCGGATGGCTGCGCCGTCGAGGCTTCCAGCTGCCTGGGCTGCCAAGGCCAGGGCAACGGTGGCGTCGTAGGTCTCTTTGACGTAGGTGAGCTTAGGCGGCCCGCCATAGGCGGTTGCGAAGGCTTCGTCCCATACGGCGGTGGCGTCGTTGTGCGGGGCGGGAGCCCCTGCGGTGCCGTACATGCCGCCCAACCGGTCGCCTCCTATCTCGGTGACCAGGCTCAACCTCTTGGCGGCGTCGCCGAACACGAACTGGGTGTAGATGCCCTCATCCAGCGCCTCCCGGACGATGGCCAGCGCCTGCTGCTCGAAGGTGATCACTACCAACGCCTGGGGGCTCGCGCTTGCACTGGCCTGCAGGTCGGCAAGGTGGGCTGTCTGATCGGGGTCGACGGGAACGGAGCGTAACTGCCCGTACCACGACTCTTCGAAGCTGCGGGCCAGGCCCTGGCCGTACGGGTCATCGATGTAGACCAGACCCACGTTGTCGAAACCTCGCTCACGGGTCACTCCGGCGAGGACCGGACCCTGGGCGGTGTCGGAAAGAGTCGTACGGAAGAAATAGCCGTCGTCGTCCGCCAACGTCAACTGGGGAGAAGTGGCCGACGGGCTGATAGTCGGCACCCCGGCCGGCCCGGCGACCATCTCCGCAACCGGCAGCGCCACAGCACTGGCGTTGGGCCCCACGATGGCATGGACACCCTCCGACTCCACCAAATGCCACGCCGCCTCAACCCCCAACCGAGGATCCCGCGTGGAATCGACATCCACACCCTCCACCGGCATGCCAAACACCCCACCGGCCTCGTTCAAATGCCGCAAAGCCAAATCGAAAGCGCGCTTCCTATCAGCCGACACCTCCGGAGCGCCGCTGAAATCCAACATCAACCCGATCCTCAAAGGCGCGGAAGCCACCAGCTCCTCCCGGGCGCCCCCACCGCAGGCAACGGCGGCGATGACCAGGCCAGCCGCCACCAAAAACCGGAACAGCCTCAGCACAACAAACAACCCGCCCTCACCACCCACCAGCGCTAAAGAAGATAAGCCATGGCGGGAGATGGAGCATCAGGCCCCATGCGTTTTCCTGGCGCCCTTGGGCGGCCCCTTCATTTCTGCCAATGAACTTCGATATGCGGCCCGCTTTTACGTTACGGGCTGTACGGCCGGGCCAGGTGTGCGACCCCTGACGCCGCTTGGAATCCCGCAGACGGTGATCCACGGGCCAGCAACCAAACCGATGAACACACTGCCGTCGGTTACAAATCCGCCTCTCATCGTCTTCTGAACAGTCCGGTCAGGATCCCTTCGATGATCCCGATCACCACCAACGCGATGGCGGTGAAGAACGTCCAATTCCAGAACCAGTGGAGGTCCTCCGCAAGGACGGCTTCAGTGATCATCGGCGTGATTATCAAACCGCCGATCACCGATACGTAGAAGATCAAGACTGCTTTCAACCGACCCTTTTGCTTGGACGGTGCGGGCGCCGGTTGCCTGGCAGCCAGTCGCTGAATGTCGGAACGCAACAGCGCGATTTCGTTAAGGATGCGGTCTTCGCCCACCAGCAAGGCTCCTTTCGAAAGATTGCTATATTTCCAGTGTACTATGCAAATGCGAAATAGATACTCTGAGGATCGCGAATTCCGTTCCAATGGGAAAGGCGCCGTGTCCGACCTAAGAACCGCCCCGCCAGGAATGCGATGCAACGGCCTGAAGTGAGCCCGGCCCTTCACGTTCTTACCTGGAGCTTGGCCCTGGTCGGTCTGTCATTGGGTTTCTTAGGGCTCACCACTCCCTCCCCTGTCGGGAGTCGGGCGTTCGGGATGCTGGCGGCCTTGGTCGCGGTAGCCCTGGCCGCCCGTGGCGCTAGAGAATCTCCCCGAGTGGCCACTCTGATCGTGGCCATCACTGCCGCCGTGCTGAACCTGGTGGCGCTACTGCTGGTTGCGTTCGCCACCACGATCACGCCCTGATACAGAGGTAGAGCCAGGTCAGTGATGTTGATTCCATCCGACTATGTGGAGGGCTATGAAAGGGCCCGGCTTCTGGATCCGGAGTTGGCTGACACCTACGTCCGGAACCTCCTGATCGGCGATCCCGAGGCTGACGATCTGATGGATGAACTCTCCACTATTCCTGCCGAAGACGCCCGCCGGTTCGTCGAAGCCGGGATGGACAAGGATAAAAGCGTCCTAAAAGACGCCCCAACTCTGCTGGTCAACTTCTTTGACGGTCTGGACACGCCACCGGAATGGATGGATCTTGCCACCTTCGTCCCAGGTTTCCGGATGTTCCACAGGAATTCAAGAGTGGTTCTGGTGGGCTTTGTGGGTGGTGTGCTGATTGAAGGATTCACCACCAACATCAGCAAGTCGTTCTTCATCACCGGACGCCTGCGAGACCGTGGTGTACGCCGATTGAGACAGAACAACCGTCACATGCTCGAGTCGTTTCTCCCCGGCGGCCTGGAGAGAGATGGGGATGGATTGAAGCTGTCTGTCCGTGTGCGCTTCATTCACGCCCGAATCAGACACTTGCTCAAGCAGTCCGATGACTGGGACTACGATGCATGGGGCGTCCCCTTGAGTTCTGCTCACCTGGGATACGCGATAACCGCTTTCTCGGCGCGGCTGCTCAGGCACATGACAGCACTGGGAGCGGTCTTTGACGAATCCGAACGGGACAGTTTCATGGCTGTGTGGCGCTACATCGGCTTTCTGATGGGGATTCCCGAGACCATCCTGTTCAAAACCGAAGAGGACGCCGTGCGGTTATACAAGATTGGAGGCATGTGCGAACCTCCAATCGGCATGGAATCCATAGCAATGGCCAACTCCCTCATCGCCTCGGCCCCCTACGTTGCCGGCATACCCGATCACGACGCCCGGGTGAAGGCGACCAACTACGCCTACAGGGTGTCAAGGGCGCTCATTGGTAACACTTTCGCCGACCAACTTAAGTATCCCCCCAAGCGGTCATTCGGAGTGCTCATGAATTTCCGGAACCTCGGACGCCTCCGCCGGATCATGGGCAAGGGTTTCCCCAAACTCGTCAACAACCCTTACACCTACTTCACCGGACTGCTTGAGATTTCCGCCTACGACGAAGCAGGGATCAGCTACCGGCTACCGGATCATGTTCATGCTGAGGAGTCAAGCTTCTATTAACCCAGTTTGCCCGCAAGGTCAAACAGGGTCCTTTGTGTCATCGTCCCAGTACGGATCAAATGGACCGCCACCTGCTCGAGGTGGGCTATTAATGGTTTCCAGGACGGCTGCGGCGTTTGAATAGGCAGCGGGTAGACATCTCGTTGGCACCACAACTCGTTCACAATCGCCAGCAGGGCTCGGCCGTGCGCTTCTACCGCGAGGTTGAGGGGTAAGTGCTGTTTGGCAGCTTCGAGGCGAACAGTGTTGGATCTGACTTTCAATCCCTCAATAGGGTTGTCGGGGTAAAGGTGCCCGACGAACCGCAGAAGGCTCGTGACAGAGTGGTGAACGAATCCGGCATGCTCCGACAGCATGAAAATCCTCCTCGCTCTCCAACAAGATTTGCATCTGCATTATAGTATTCTCCCAACGTGGAAATGAAGGCACAGTCACATGCCTCGAATTATCGCCGGACTCTGATCGAACAAATCTTCACCAAGCTATTCCGGCGGAAGCGGCCCTTGATGATCCCGGTGGGCCCTCTTGTCCCTGCTTCCTTTCGTCGGCGACGAGGGGGAACGAGCGAGGACGGCCAGACGAACACCTCTCGCTCTCCTGCCAACGTTCGGGAGCGTCCTGTGGGCCACGCCATTTCGCGTCGGCTCCCAACAGCCCGCGGACGCTCCCTGACCTGGGTCTGGTTGGGAAGTGAACCTCACCGTCTCCCTGGATCCAGACCAGTCCACCCTCCCCCTTCTCTTGTTTCCTTCGAGCCAAAGTATGGAATGAGAGGGGGAGGGATCCGGGGGGTCGTGGGGCATCCTCGATCCCGCCCCACGACCCCCTATGCCTCAATCCCCCAGTTGCTGTGCCGTCAGACCCAAGCGAAAGACGCAAGCTGATAACCGCTGACGGTGGGAACTCTGTCTGGTCAAAGCAGCAACTACCGCAACGCGAACGTACCCTGATAGTGATATTGAAATGGACAGTGTTCCTGTGAGTTGGGGAACATTGTCTCTAGGGTGTCGGAGGAGGGACTTGAACCCTCACCCTCCGTAGAGGACTAGGCCCTCAACCTAGCGCGTCTGCCATTTCCGCCACTCCGACTTGAGGTCTCGGAAGTATACCTGCAAGGCCCACCTCCTACTCCAGCCACAATTCATCCCTGCGGCATCCACCCAGGAGGTCGCGGCCCATTCAGTAGACGCAACACCGCATTTCGCACCCTAGGCCGACTCCCTCAGGCCGGCAGCCGGGGTTACTCCCGGATCAGGGTGCGTGCCTGCTCCCGGACGTACGATCGCATGTACCAGGGACCGCCGCTTCCGGCGCCTGAGGTGCCGGAGCCCTTCCAACCGCCGAAGGGCTGGATGTCGGGCCATGCGCCCGTGGTGGAACCGGCCCGGCGGTTTGCGTACACCACTCCGGCCTCGATCCTCTGGAAGAACCGGTCCACCTCCTTGTCGGTGCCGGCGAAGACCCCGGCTGTGAGCCCGAAGATCGTGTCGTTGGACTTGTCGATTCCCTCGTCCAGGGAGTCAACCGCGGTGACGGCTACGAACGGCACGAACAACTCCTTCTCCCAAACCCAGGACTCCTGGGGAGCGGTCACCACGGTGGGCTGGAGGAAGTTCCCCCTGGCCAGGTCACCGTCCGTGACGACCTCGCCGCCGGCCAGAACCTCGCCGCCGGCCTCTCTCACCTCGGCCACCGCGGAGCGGAACCGCTCCACCGCCTCCTGATCGATGACCGGTCCCAGGAAGATGTCGCGTCGGCGGGGGTCGCCCACTTCGATCTCGGCGGTCTTCTGGGTCAACAGGTCGACGAACTCCTCGAATGCCGGGCGCTCGACGTACACCCTGGAGTTGGCCGAGCACTTCTGTCCCGAGAGGCCGAACGCGGCCCTCATCACCCCTTCGGCGGCCAGGTCCAGGTCGGCCGACGCAGTCACCACCGCCGGATTCTTCCCGCCCATCTCGCACACCACCGGTTTGGGGCGACTGGCCGCCACGGTCCGGTACAGATACATTCCCACGTCGTAGGAGCCGGTGAAGGTGACGCCGTCCACGTCGTCGCTGTGGGCAAGGCGGTCGCCCGCTTCATCGCCGCCGGTGATCACCTGCAGGGCGCCCGACGGCAGCCCGGCGCGGAAGAAGATGTCGGCCAGGAGCAGGGAGCCCAGTGCACCCGTGTTGGACGGCTTCAGCACCACGGTGTTACCGGTCAGAAGAGCGGCTGACGTGGGGCTGGCCACCAGGGCCATGGGGAAGTTGAAGGGGGAGATGATCGCCCACACACCCCAGGGCCGGAGCACCGAACGGTTGGTATCGCCCACCCCGTAGGCTCCCATCGCCCTCTCCAGTCCTCCGGCTTCCTCCAGCCAGTCACAGTAATAATGGGCGAAGGCCGCTCCCTCGGAGACGTCCCCCAGGGCCTCGAGCCGGTTCTTGCCGATCTCCAGACTCAGGAACCCGGCCAAGAGCGGGGTCTCCTCCTCCATGATCTCCGCCGCCCGCCGGACGATCGCCACTCTCTCCTGCCAGGGAGTGGCTTCCCATTCCGCCTGGAAGGCGCGAGCGGTGGCTATGGCGTCATCGACATCGTCGGCGGAAGCCTGCGAATAGACCCCGACCACCACTTCGGAGTCGATGGGAGAGCGTTCGGTGTAGGTCTCTTCGGTGAACCGCTTCTCGCCGTCGATGAGAAGCGGGTGAGTCTGGCCGATCTGCGCGGTGGCCGCCGCCAGTCCCTCCTCATAGGCCTGGTGAAGGGCCGGATCGTCGGCCGACATGGTGGTATAAGTGATCTTTCCCATGGTTTGTTCCTTTACCCCCGGAGCTTTGGTTGGAAGACGGGGTAAATTTTAGCATGCCTCCTAACCCCCTTGATCGGAGCACCCGCCCATGAGCTTCCGCCGCCGCCTGCACGTGATCGACTCCCACACGGCCGGGGAGCCGACCCGGGTGGTGACAGGGGGCTTTCCCGAACTGGAGGGCAACTCGCTCGAGGAGGTGGAGGCGGACCTCGTCTCCAACCATTGGGATGTGGCCCGGATGCTGGTCGGCGAACCGCGGGGACACGCACCCACACATGCCGTCCTGCCTCTGCCCCCCTATCGCTCCGACGCCGACCTCTCGATCCTGATTCTCTCGTCGCTCGGTTCCCTGACCATGTGCGGGCATGCCCTGATCGGCACGGTGACCACTCTGGTGGAAACCGGCAGGGTCCAGCCGACCGAGCCGGTCACCAAGGTGGCCGTGGAGACCTTGAGCGGCCTCGTGGTGGCCGATGCCCACGTGGAGGGCACCAAGGTCCGGGCGGTGACTTTCCGGGGAGTGCCCTCCTGGGTGGCGGTGTCCGGACTGGAGGTGAGAGTTGATGGAGAGACATTTGACGTGGACCTGGCCTTCGGAGGCATCTGGTATGCCTTGGTAGAAGTCGAGCAGGCAGGCATGGAGATTGCGGTGGATCGTATTCCCGGCCTGGTGGCGCTCAGCCATCGCATCCGCCTCGAGGTGAACAGGATGCTGTCGGCGGACGCCGGATGGCCCCCCGGGACGCCGAACCAGGTGGACCAACTCCTCTTCTTCGGGCCTCCGGCCAGCCCCGGCGCCGACGGGCAGAACATGGCCACCTCCACCGGCCTGGGATTCGACCGCTCTCCCTGCGGAACCGGAAGCTGTGCTCGCATGGCGCGGGCCCACGCCCGGGGGGAACTGGGGGTGGGAGACACCTTCGTGCACGAAAGCGTGCTCAACACCATGTTCACCGGGACCATAGAAGCTGAGACGGAGGTGTCCGGGAAGAAGGCGATCATTCCCACCATTACCGGCTCGGCCTATCTCACCGCCTTCAGCCAACTGGTGCTCGACAAGTACGATCCTCTGGGAGAGGGGATCTTCATCCCGGCGGCAGGGGGGACCTAAGGCTCAACCGGTTCGTACCAGCCGGAGCCGAAAATCAGCCCGTCGTGGAGGACCACCCAGGCGTGCTTCCGTTGCTGCTCGCCGGTCTCGGGGTTCACAAAGACGTAAGAGACCCAGTGGCCGTCCTCGGTGGCCGCCAGCATGTCGTCACCGTAGAAATAGCCGGTGGAGTCCACCCGGAGAGCCGGATCCCGGTACCTGAAATCAGGATTGTGATGGCCAATGGTGTAGCCGTTCTCGTCGATTATGAACACGTACCACGGCCCGTCGACGTTCATGGGAGTGTTGTGGTAGGCAATCGTGAGCTCCCGGCCGTCCTCCTGGTAGCGTTCGATGGCTTCGGAGACCACATGCTGGGTGTAAGCAGCCGGGTCGTCCTTGGTGGGAGTGTCGTTGCCGGTGAGCGCCCTGTACCCGATCAGGACCGCCAGCATCACCGCCACCAGGATCAGCATCTGGGAAGACGAACTGGTGTTTCTCCGTGTGGACATTGGATGCTTCCCCGCTCCGAGGACCCTATTCAAAGACGCAGGATAACTGGCCGGCGGGTCCTCAACTCGGCTTGACCACCTCGCCGCGGCGGGAGGACTCATACAGCGCTTCCATCACCGCCAGGGTCCGACGCCCCTCCCAACCGTCGACCATGGGCGGGCGGCCCTCGGCCACTGCGGCGACGAAGTCCTCCATCTGGTGGAAATGCAGGGTGGGATCCGCGTAGCCACTGGAGGTTAGGGTGTCGCCCCGGTCGACCGATCCCGCCTCCAGCAACCCTTGGACCTCGGGCGTGGGCCCGCCCGGGACGTCCCATCGGGCCAGGTCGTCGTCCATCATGCCCACGGTCCCCTTCGTCCCCCGGATCAGCAAGCTCCGGGGCTCCGGGTTGACGGTGGCCGTGGAACTCGCCACCGTGGCCAGAACGCCGTTTCGGAAGCGCACCACCCCCAGGGTGAGGTCCTCGACCTCTATGTCGTGGAGAGCGGTGGTGGTGTAAAACCCCGCCGCCGACTCGACGTCTCCCAGCATCCACACCATCAGGTCCAGGATGTGGCTGGTCTGGGTTACCAGCGACCCTCCCCCCTCCGAGGCCCACCTGCCCCTCCACTCCGCCGAGTCGTAGTAGGCCTGGGAGCGAAAACACAGGTCCCGGCACTCGGCCGCCAGGGGCTGGCCGATCAGTCCCCCTGTCACGGCCTCTCTCATCCGCAGGGCCCCCTCCATGAAGCGGTACATGAAGATCACCCCCAGGGTCACCCCAGCCTCGTCGCAGGCCGCGATCATCCGGTCGGCGTCGGCCACGGTGGTTGCGATGGGCTTCTCGGTGAGAACGTGAAGGCCCCGGGCGGCGGCGGCGACGGTCATCGGGGCATGGTCCCCGGTGGGCGTCGCCAGGCAGATCGCGTCGATGCCGGGAGCCTCCAACAACTCCCGCCAGTCGGTGAACACCTCCGAGACCCCGTACTCCCCAGCGAACTCGGTGGCCTTCTCCCGGTTGCGGGAACACACCGAGACCAACCGGGCGCCACCCGGCCGCATCGCCAGAGCGCCCGCGAACAGGTGCCCCGCCCCTCCGGTGCCGACCAAGCCGAACCGGAGGCTCATAGCAGCGAACGGATAGTAGGCGGGTGGCGCAGTGGAATCATGGTCATCGCCCTTAACATTACGAACCACCAAGCCGACAAAGGAGTCAATGTGCGTCGAGTTCCAAACACGTCCGCTGCGGGAGCGGAACTGGTTCCCCTCTTCCGGGATCAACTGCTGCTCTGCGATGTGAAGCCGGGCGAGACGGTGCTGGGCTTCACCGACACCATGAGCAACGACGCCTACACCACCGCGCTCGGCGCGGCGGCCCGCGTGCTGGGCGCCACCTTCTTCCAGATCGTGGTCTCCGGCGACGAGGAGTGGATGAAGTCCGAGGCGATCATCGACGCATGGAAGGGCTCCGACCTGGTGGTGGGGATGCTCACCACCGGTTGGATATACAGCGATGCTCACAACGCGGCGCTCGACGCCGGGGCGCGCACCCTGATGATCGAGGAGCCCGAGGACATACTGGCGCGGATGTTCCCCACTCCCGAGATCCGGCGCCGGGCGGAAGTCAGCCAGAGACTCATGGAGGCGGGGACCACGCTCCGGGTCCAATCGGAAGCCGGCACCGACCTGACCCTCAGCTACGATGAACGTCCGGTGGGGGTCCAATATGGCTACTCCGACACGCCCGGGCGTTGGGACCACTGGCCGTCGGGACAGGTGGCGCTGGCCCCCCTTGAGCACTCGGCCGAGGGCACCCTGGTGCTCGACGAGGGCGACTGCATGATCAACCTGGGCAGGTACGTGATGTCACCCATCCGCCTGGAGCTTCGGGAAGGGAGCATCGTCTCGATCGACGGCGCAGCCGACGCCCGCCTGGCAAAGGACTACTTCGAGCTTCCCCGGGACTCACGCTCCTACGGCGTCTCCCACATCGGCTGGGGCTATGAGCACCGGGCCGACTGGAACGCCCTGGGCCTGCGGTTCTGGGAAGGAGGAGGCGTGATGGACGTCGAGAGCTACTATGGCAACATGCTGATCGCCTTCGGCGCCAACTACATGCGGGGACTGGACGGGGAGAACCGGGTGCCGTTCCACTTCGACATCCCCACCCGCAACCACTCCATCTGGGTCGACGACACCCAGATCATTGACCGGGGGGACTTCGTCATCCCCGAACTGCGACTCGACTACTCCGAAAGGAACGACTCGTGACCAATCTCGTAATACGCAACGCCGAACTTCTGGACTGCACCGGCGCCGACCCCCGGGCCGGTGTGGACGTGGCGGTGTCGGGCTCTCTGATCAGCGACGTCGGGCCTGGGGCGGGAACTTCGCCCGACCAGGTGATCGACGGCACCGGCCTGACCCTCATGCCCGGGCTGACCGACGCCCACGTCCACATGGGTCTGGTGGACCCGGCGGGCGGGATCGGCGACCTGCCCTGGATTGACTACGTGTTCACCGTCCGGGGCGTCATCGAGAACACCCTCCAAGAGGGATTCACCACCGTCCGGGACGCAGGGGGACTCGACCCCCACTGGGCGCGGCTGTCGGAGCAGGGAGTGATCAACGGACCACGGATACTCCCCTCGGGATCGGTGCTGTCGCAGACCGGCGGGCACGGGGACCTGCGTCCCGCCCACCACATCGCCCATCCCCGCGGGAGCATTCCCGGCCTCTCGGCCACCCCCGAGATCGTGGACGGGGTCGCCGAGGTGCGGCGGGCGGCCAGGGAGCAACTCCGCAAAGGCGCCACCCAGCTCAAGGTGTTCAGTTCGGGCGGGGTCCTCTCCCCTACCGATCCCTTCGACAGCCTCCAGTTCAGCTACGCAGAACTCCGGGCGGCGGTGGAGGCGGCGGCCGACTGGCACACCTACGTGCTCGCCCACTGTCACACCTCAGACGCCATCCGCAGGGCGATCACCGCCGGTATCCGCTCGATCGAGCACGCCAGCATTCTTGACGAGGACGCGGCTCAGAGAATCTTGGATGCCGACGCCTTCGCGGTGGTCACGCTGTCGGTGAAGTACGACCTCTTGGGCGATCCGGAAGGGGCGAGACTCACGCCCGCCCAGTTGACCAAGCTCAAAGCGGTCGAGTCTGCCGTACACCGGAGCCTCGAGATTATGGGAGAGACCGGACTCAAGGTGGGCTCCGGATCGGACATCGTCGGTCCGCTCCAGGACCGCCGAGGCCGGGAATTGCCCCACAAGGCCAATTTCATGAGCCCCGCCGAGGCGATCGCCACCGCCACCACCGGCAACGCCGAACTGTTCTACATGGAGGACCGGATTGGCACCGTCGAGGTTGGCAAGGAAGCCGACCTGATCCTGGTGGATGGCAACCCCCTGGATGAGATCGAAGTCTTGGCCGAGCCCGACCGGATAGTGGCCGTGATCAAAGGCGGCCGGATCTACAAGGACATCCAGGGAAGGGTCATGTAGACCAAGGGTGTCTCAGTCCCGAGAGCGCGCCGCAATGGCCAATCAATAATATCGCCTATATGGTCGTCCCCAACTGCGCCCAAACTTAAAGCCCACCGGCAGACCCAAAACAATTACCGCCAGCGCCTTGAACCAGAACGGGGTCGAAAAACCCCACTGAAAGCCCATTGGGGCCCCCAACTCAGACACCAACCAATCCAAGAAGGCATGGACGCCCCAGATCGCACTAGAAGCCAAGAGGCACCCAAGTACCATGAATATCCACCAGTCCTCTAGCAAGTCTTTGAACGACACACTTGTAACTTTAGCAGGTCGTCAGCACTATGCCCGTCCCGTTTCTGCACGTGACATTGCTAGGCCAGGATCTGGGAGAGTTGGCGGCGCTCTTTCTTGAGTTCGGCGACCTCGTCGCGGAGCCGGGCGGCGTACTCGAAGCGGAGTTCGGCTGCGGCTTCCCGCATCTCCTCCTCTAGGGAGAGGATCACCCGGGAGAGATCGTCGCCGGTCAAGTCGATCACCTCCCGTTCGGCCCGGGATGAGCGGCGTCTCTCCACCGACGGCGCCTCTGAGGCAACCAACTCCAGGATGTCGGAGATGCGCTTGCGGATGGTCTGGGGGTCGATTCCGTGCCGGGCGTTGTACTCCAACTGGCGTCTCCGGCGCCGGTTGGTCTCCCCTATCGCCCTCTCCATGGACGAGGTGATCTCGTCGGCATACATCACCACCTGCCCGTCCACATTCCGCGCCGCTCGGCCGATGATCTGGATGAGGGACGTGTCGGAGCGCAGAAACCCCTCCTTGTCGGCGTCGAGGATGGCCACCAGCGACACCTCGGGCAGGTCGAGCCCCTCTCGCAGCAGGTTGATTCCCACCAGGACGTCGAAGTCGCCCATCCGCAGTTCCCGGAGTATCTGCACCCTCTCCAGGGTGTCTATCTCCGAGTGCAGGTACCTGGCTCGCACTCCCATCTCAAGCAGGTAGTCGGCCAGGTCCTCGGCCATCTTCTTGGTGATGGTGGTGACCAGAACCCGCTGGTCGGCGACCGCCCGCTGGCGGATCTCGGCCAGCAGATCGTCGATCTGGCCCCTGGTGGGCCGGACTATCACCTCGGGGTCCACCAGGCCGGTGGGACGGATGAGGAGTTCCACGGGCTGGGGACAGCGCTGCCGCTCGAAAGGACCGGGGGTGGCGGACATGCAGATCACCTGCCCGGTGCGGTCCAGCCACTCATCGAATCGGAGCGGGCGGTTGTCCAGGGCGGACGGCAGACGGAACCCATGCTCCACCAGCACCTCCTTCCGGCTCCTGTCGCCCTCGTACTGACCGCCGATCTGGGGAAGGGTGATGTGGGATTCGTCGATGATGGTTATGTAGTCGTCCGGGAAGTAGTCCAAAAGCGTGTATGGGGGTTCTCCCGGCTCGCGCCCGTCCAGGTAGCGGGAGTAGTTCTCGATGCCCGCGCAGTAGCCGATCTCCCGCATCATCTCGAGGTCGTAGTTGGTCCGCATCCTGAGCCGCTGGGCCTCCAGCAGCTTTCCCTCGCTCTCCAACTCCGCAAGCCTCCCGGCCAACTCCTGCTGGATTCCCCGGATGGCCTCGGCCATCCGCTCCTCAGGGGTCACGTAGTGGGTGGCCGGGAACACATGGAGTTCTTTCATCTCCGAGATCACCTCTCCGGTGACCGGGTTCAGGGAGACGATCCGCTCCACCTCGTCACCGAAGTACTCCACCCGCACCACGTGCTCCTGATAGGCCGGGAAGATGTCGAGGGTGTCGCCCTTCACCCGGAATCGGCCCCGGGTGAGGCTGACCTCGTTGCGGTTGTACTGGAGCATCACCAGCCTGCGCAGCGCCTCGGACATCGGGAACTCCACGCCCCGGATCAACCGCAGGAGTTGTCCCTCGTACTGCTCGGGGGAACCCAGCCCGTAGATGCAGGAGACGGACGCCACGATGATCACGTCGTCTCGAACCATCAGGCCCGATGTAGCGGAGTGGCGCAGCCCGTCGATCTCGTCGTTGATGGAGGAGTCCTTCTCTATGTAAGTGTCGGTCTGGGGCATGTACGCCTCGGGCTGGTAGTAGTCGTAGTAAGAGACGAAGTACTCCACCCGGTTGTCCGGGAAGAACTGGCGGAACTCGTTGGCCAACTG
>JAPPKR010000190.1 GCA_028819835.1 bacterium
GGCGCCGAGGTCCTAACCCGCTGGCCGGTGGATGAGATAACGGTTATCGATTTCTGACCACCTCGGGCCTTAGGTCACTTGGGTTCTAGCGTTCGTCCCTCCACAAAAGCATCAACTAACCGATACCCCGCGAAGGCGCCCTTCAGAGAGTCCTCCCGACCAACAGGAATCACCGCCACCCCACGTTCCAACAACTGGAAGCGCACTTCGGTTCCGGGATGCAGATCAAGCGTCTCCCGGATGGGTCTAGGGATTACTACTTGTCCCTCGGCTCCAACCACGTGCGTCATTCGCAATCAGATGCGTTGTGCGAACTTGGCTCGGGCAAGGACGGACCGGGCGGTTCTGGCCACTGCGTAGTCGATCATCCGGCCGTCGGCGCCCACCGAGGCAGTTCCCTCCGCTTCAGCCTTCTCGAACAGGTCCAGGATGGCTTGGTGGTGAGCCACTTCCTCGGGAGTGGGAGTGAATACTTCGTTGATGACGCTCACCTGGGCGGGGTGGATGGCGAGTTTGGCGACGTATCCCATGCGGCGACCCATCCTGGCTTCGGTGCGGAGCGCCTCGGAGTCTCGGTAGTTCATGAACACGCCGTCGATGGGATTCGCTATGCCTGCTGCCCGGGCTGCCAGGAGAACCCGGGAACGGGAGTAATTCAACCCGGTGCCCGTGGGTTCCCACTCAACGCCGAGGTCGGCCACCAGGTCCCCCTGCTCGGCGCTCCCGAACATGACGGCCTGCACCCTCGGGAGTCGATCGAGTATCTCGAAGGAGTTCTCCACTGCCACCGCGCTCTCGATCATCGGGACGAGAGTGATGGAACCGGCCGATTGTCCCGTCGCCGTCTCCAGGGCGCTCAGGGCCCCGCACACCTCCAGCATCACCTCTCGCTGTTCGGCCTTGGGGAGGATCACCCCGGCCGCTCCGGCATGGGCAGCCGCCACCAGGTCTTCCCACATGAATCCGGTCTCGAACCCGTTGAGACGGATGTAATAGGGGATGGGACTCTCGGGAAGGGAAGCGAGATTGGCCCGCGCCTCCTCCTTCACGTTGGTGGCCACCGCGTCTTCGAGGTCCACGATCACGGCGTCCGCGGCCGACCGGACCGCTTTGGCGATCAGGTCGGGACGGTGGCCCGGCGTGAAGAGCATCGAGCGAACGGCATCCATCGAAGGTTCCCTTCTCTTGTTCTCTGGGTCAACCAGCTAGGGACCATATAGTACCCGTGATGGGCTTCATCACGACGGTGACCGGTGATGTGCCGACCGAAGAAATCGGCGCAGTCCTGATGCATGAGCACATCTTTTGCGACTTCCACAGGGTCACGAATGACCTGAACCAGATACTGGATGACCCAGACCTGGTCACCGCCGAACTCGGCCACCTGGAAGCCACGCCGGTGCGAACGGTGGTGGAGATGACCAGCGTCGGTTTGGGCCGGGACCTGAAGGGCCTGCGGGAGATCGCCATGCGGACGGGCCTCAACATAGTGGCCGGCTGTGGCTGGTACCGCGAGCCGTTTCTCCCACGGGAGGTCTTCGAGACAACCTCGGACGGCCTGGCGGAGATCCTGGTCTCAGAGATCAATGAGGGGGCTCAGGACGGGGGAGTACGGCCGGGGATCATCGGAGAGATCGGCGCCAAGCGGGTTCCGATGACGCCAGCCGAGGAGCGGGTGCTGCGCGCCGGTGGGTTCGCGCAACTTGAGACGGGAGTGTCGATTTATACGCACGCCTCCCGGAGCACGGTGGGGATCGAGCAGGCCAGGATCCTGATCGGCATCGGCGTCCCGCCCGGGCGGATCGTGATCGGACATGCCGACACAGTGCCCCGGAACCGGAGGGAGTACTGGGCGGAGTTGTTGGACATGGGAGTCACCCTCGGCTTCGACACGCTCAAGCCGGACTTCCGGTATGAGGTTGGAGTTCGCATAGCCGGCCTGACCTGGCTGGCCGAGCGGGGATCGCTCGATCAAGTGGTGGTCTCCAACGACATCTGCTACCGGTCACAGCTTCGCTCGTTCGGCGGCGGCGGTTACCCGTACTGCGTGACAGGCTTCATCGATTTGCTGCGAGAGGCCGGGTTCGGCGACGGGGAGGTTCAGACGATCTTCCGGGACACCCCGACGAGGATTCTCCAGAGACCCTAAAGGCCGCACCGCGCTCTCAGCCCTGGTACGCGTGCGCATGCCGCGAATCAAGATGCCGTGTATCGCTTGACATGCGGCTCTCCCGGGGTTATGGTCAGTGATCTGTGATCACAGATCACAACACAAGGTTTGGACCGATTAAAAGGAGTTTGGTATGAGGAGAGTTTTGAAAACTCATAGCCGCACAGCCCCAGGCGGGTGGCGGCTAGGTCTGCAGGTTGCGATCGTATTCTGTTTGGCA
>JAPPKR010000117.1 GCA_028819835.1 bacterium
TCGGCACCCGGCTCCAGGACTTCACCACCGGATCGTGGACCGCCTTCCAGCGCCCAGAGGTGCGTTTCGTCACCGTCAACGCCGCCCGCTGGGACGCGCTCAAACAGCACTCCCAAGCGGTCATAGGCGACGCCCGGCTGGGCCTGGAGGCGATTGACGACCTGCTGGGCGGTTACCAGGCCCCGGCGGATTGGATGGAGACCAGCCGGGCCCAGATGGACAGATGGAACACCTATCTGGACAGTTGGCTGACTCGTTCCGACACTCCCCCCGCCTACCAGTCGGTGATCCAGGCCATTTGGCAGATCAGCGATCCCGACGACTACTGCCTCTCCGCGGCAGGAGGGCTTCCCGGTGAACTCAACATGGGGTGGAGGTCGAAACGGGCCGGGACCTTCGACTGCGAGTTCGGCTACTCCACCATGGGATACGAGATCTCCGGCGCTTGGGGCGCCAAGATGGCCATCGGTGATCGGGACGTGGTGACCTGGGTGGGAGACGGCGGGTACCTGATGATGAACTCCGACATCTACTCCACCGTGTTCTCCGGCCACAAGCTGATCGTGATCGTGTGCGACAACGGCGGCTTTGCCGTCATCAACCGGCTGCAGGTCAACGTTGGAGGAGAGGAGTTCAACAATCTGTTGGCCTCATCCCGCCACCAACGGATGACCCGGGTCGACTTCGTGGAACACGCACGCTCCATGGGGGCGTTGGCTGAACGGGTTGAGCGGCTCGATCAATTGCCCGCCGCCTACCACCGCGCCAAGGAGGCGGACCGGACCTATGTGATCGTGATAGAGACCCATCCCTACCAGTGGGGCGAGGGAGGCGCCTGGTGGGAGGTGGGCATACCCGAGGTCAGCGAACGGGAGTTGGTGAGGATTGCCAGGGGGCAGTACGAAGCCGAACGGAAGCATCAGCGAGTCGGGTTGTAAAGAACGTCAGACCATGTTCTCATTCGCGGGCAAGACGGCGGTCATCACCGGCAGCACCTCGGGTATGGGAGAAGCCACGGCCCGGCTCATGGCGGAGCGGGGTGTCGAAGGGATGCTGGTCACGGGACGAAGCCGTCACCGGGGAGAGGCTGTCGCCCGATCCATCCGCGGTCACACCAAGACGGAGGTCGTGTTCGTCGCAGCCGACCTGGCGCTTCCCGACGCATACCAGGGGATAATCGAGACCGCAGACCGCCATTTCGGCCGGATCGACATCCTGGTCAACAGCGCAGGAAGCACGGCCCGGGGATCGATCGAATCCACAACCGGCGATCAGTGGGACGAGATCATGGCCATCAACCTCCGGTCTCCCTTCTTCCTCATGCAGGAGGCGGTCCGGATCATGAGACGCGAGGGAACGGGCGGGACCATAGTCAATGTGGGTTCGGTCGCGGCTCACGGTGGGCCGCCCCACATCACCTCGTATTCGGTCTCGAAGGCTGCCCTCGCCGCTTTGACCCGTAACGTCGCCTATGCGGTGATGCGGGACGGGATCAGAGTGAACTGCATCCAGCCGGGCTGGTCCGACACCCCCGCCGAGCATCTGACCCAGGTGGGCCAAGGAGCCGGGGAGGGCTGGCTGGCCGACGCCGAGTCCCGGTCTCCCTTCGGAAGGCTCCTGAAGCCCGGCGAGATTGCAGAGGCCATTGCCTTTCTTGCTTCCGACGCTTCCGGGTTGATGACCGGGACGGTTATGGACTACGACCAGAGCGTGCCCGGCGCCGGACCTGCGTCTCAGCCCCCGCCCGGCCCGGGGACCCGAGAATGATCTCTTCTCTCCGACCGCATCGCCGGAGCCCCTCTCAGTTGGGGCGTGGATGGATCTCCCGGATGGGGGTACCTCCTTACCAGGGACCGGGTGCTGGGAGAGATGGGCTCCATCGGCCTCTCGGCCACCGAGTTGGGACCGGACGGTTTCCTGGGAGACTCCCCCAAAGACGTCCGCCGCAACACGGCGGCCGCCGACCTCGCGGTGGGGGGCTTCGTCCCCCTTCTCCTTTATCTCCCCTCTCGCAGAAGAGAGCAGGAAGGCTATGCACGAAGAGCAATCGAGACCCTGGCTGCTTGCGGTTCAAAGGTCATGGTGCTGGGACCGGTCCTTCCCCAGAACGGTTATGACCTCTCCGGTGAACTGGACGCCACCCACTGGGATACCTTCGATCACAACCTCAAACGACTGGTAGCCCAAGCCGGCGAAGAGGGCCTGGAAGTGGCGCTTCATCCCTCCAGGGTCACCTCGCCCATGCAGTCCGACTGGTTGGGGAAGACCGCCAGGAACTCCTCCCCGACATCTCGGCTCAGGGTCTGCAGGTCGGCGGGGGTACCCTCGGAAATGTCATTGAAGGGGAAGGGGACCCGCAGGAGGGGATCAGGGCCAATGCCAGC
>JAPPKR010000189.1 GCA_028819835.1 bacterium
AGTTGTCGGACGTGTTCGCCGACACCGGCTTCCGGGCGTTCGCCGGTGTCCTGGCGGCGGGAGGGGTGGTGCGGGGAATAAACGCCGGCCCGATATCCATGAGCCGGGCCCGGGCCGACGCCCTGATAGAGAAGGCCCGGCAGTTCGGAGCCGGAGGGCTGGTGTGGATGGTGGTAGAGGACGGGGGCCGCCTCCGTTCACCCGTTGCGAAGTTCCTATCCGACGCGGAACTCGACGGGGTCGTCCAGGGCCTCGGCGGGAGTCCGGGCGACGCCCTGCTGCTGGTGGCGGACGCTGAGCGGACCGTGTCCGAAGTCCTGGGGCGTCTGCGGTCGGAGTTGGGACATCCCGACGATCCCGGGAGCCTGGAGTTCCTGTGGGTGGTGGACTTCCCCATGTTCGAGGAGCGTGATGGAGAGATAACCTTCCTCCATCACCCGTTCACCTCCCCGGCGGACGTGGAGACGATGAGGGACCGTCCGCTGGAAGCCGCGGCGCGAGCCTACGACCTGGTCCTGAACGGCGTGGAGCTTGGTTCAGGGAGTGTCCGGATTCACGACTCCGACGTCCAGCGGCGGGTGTTCGAGATCCTGGGGATCTCCGACGACGAGGCGGAGGAGCGCTTCGGGTGGTTCATCCGGGCCCTGCGTTTCGGCACGCCCCCCCACGCCGGATTCGCGGTGGGATTCGACCGGCTGGTCGCGGTGCTCCGCGGGGTGGCGAGCATCCGGGAGATCATTCCATTTCCCAAGACCCAGACAGGCGCCGAACCGCTGAGTCGCACTCCCGCCTCGGTCAGCAACCGGCAGTTGAAGGAACTGGGCATCGCCGTCGATCCCCGCCGGATCAAGGCCTCCCCGCCGGCTTAGGACCGATGGCCAGCTACGGCGCCGATGACCTGTTCGCCGCTCGGCGGTCGGAGGTCTTGGCGGAGGTGGCGCCGCTGGCCGAGCGCATGCGTCCGAGGAGCCTGGACGAAGTGGTGGGATTGCCCGATCTCCTGGGCGCCGGGTCGGCCTTCCGGGTCCTGGTCGAGTCGGGCAGGCCCGTCTCGATGGTGTTGTGGGGCCCTCCGGGGAGCGGCAAGACCACCCTGGCCCGGTTGGTGGCCCTGCATTGTTCGGCGGCCTTCGAGACGCTCAGCGCCACCTCGGCGGGCGTCAAGCAGGTGAGGGAGATCCTGGCGTCCGCCCGTCGCCGCCTGGAGGGCGACGGCCGGCGCACGGTGTTGTTCCTCGATGAGATACACCGCTTTTCCAAGAGCCAGCAAGACGCTCTGTTGCCGGGGGTGGAGAGCGGGACCCTGATCCTGATCGGGGCGACCACCGAGAACCCCTTCTTCGAGATCAACAGTCCACTGATGAGCCGGATGGTGTTGTTCAGGACTCACAAGATCCCCGACGAAGCGCTGGAGGTGCTGGTGGGGAGGGCGCTGTCGGAGACGCGGCGGGGTTTGGGGGAGGACGACCTTCGGATCGCCGGGGACGCCCGGGAGGCGCTGGTGACCAGGGCCGGTGGAGACGCCCGGGGGCTGCTGAACGCCTTGGAGGTCGCGGCGCATCTAGCCAAGGGAAGGGGGTCCGGGGTCATCGACATCGATGACGTCTCCGAAGCGCTGGGCCGTCGGATAGTTCGATACGACAAGGCGGGAGACCGTCACTACGACGTGATCTCCGCTTTTATCAAGAGCGTGCGGGGTTCTGATCCCGATGCCGCCCTGTACTGGCTGTTTCTCATGCTCGAGGGTGGCGAGGATCCCGAGTTCATCGCCCGGCGGCTGGTGATCCTCGCGTCGGAGGATGTCGGCATGGCCGACCGGTGGGCCCTTCCGGTGGCGACCGCGGCGGCCCAGGCTCTCTCGTATGTGGGGATGCCCGAGGCCGCCTATCACCTGGCCCACGCCACCCTGTTCCTGGCTCAGGCGCCCAAGTCGAACTCGGTCACCTCCGCCATGGCCCGGGCGCGGTCCGCGGTCCGGGAGGGGCCCAGTCCCTCCGTCCCCCTCCATCTTCGCAGCGGTGGCTATCGTGGAGCAGACGTTATCGGACACGGGGAAGGCTACGTATACCCCCATGACCATCGACACCACATCGTTCCCCAGGAATA
Organism: bacterium; assembly: GCA_028819835.1. Next base: position 2,107 of record JAPPKR010000189.1, read on the forward strand.
CTTCCCGCCGGAGGTGAATCCACAGGTGTTCTTCCGTCCCACCCAGAGCGGTTTCGAAGCTGAAGTCCGGCGACGCCTGATCGAGATCGATCACGTGTTGGGACGAGCCGGACGCCAGGAGGACCAGGCGTGACGGCTTTGGGAATAGACATAGGAGGATCGGGAGTCAAAGGCAATCTGGTGGACACCGCCACCGGAGCGCTCCTGTCCGAACGCTTTCGCATACCCACTCCCCGCTCGGGGTCCACCGAGGCGGTGGGCGAGGTGGTGGC
>JAPPKR010000265.1 GCA_028819835.1 bacterium
ACCCCCAACACCCCCAAACCGATTTGCAAAAAAGATAGAAACACCCCCCCGGACTTGTACCACCAGCCGGAATTCTCCCCCTTTGGGCTTCCCCTCCCGACCCGCCGCCGCCGTTCCGGTCGAAATTATCGGACAGGGGCAGGCCTGCCCGAGACCGAGGATTCCCTGGTCGTCGGCTGACGCTCATTGCCTTGGGCGTTGCCGGGAGGCCGCCCTCCGGAGATGAGACTTGGTGGTGATCCGCTCGGTCCGGACGTGTCGGATGTTTGTGCTTTCAATTTGCGAACCGGGTGTGACAAGTGTCAACCCCCGGACCCCGCAATTATTCCCAAACCAGCCGACTGCGGCGGGGGCAGCTCCAGAATCGCCCGGCTCACCTCGTCGGTGAGGAGCGGCCGATCCACCAGCAGGCGATCTCCCCGCAATCCGATGACCCCGGCCCGGTGAAGCTGCCGTCCCCGGGGAGACTTCCACAGCGCTTCTCCCGCTCGGCCACTCCTCACACCAGCCCTTCTCCGGATGCCCAGCAGCACCCGCTCCGTCTCCGCCGCCCAGCCCCCGATCAACTCGAACCGACGGTTCGGGGATCGGCCGGCTTCCACGGTGTCCAGGTACCTGTCGAGGCCTCGCAGGTTTTCCCAGCGACGTCCGTCGCGAAATGAATGGGCGCCGTTCCCGAATCCCAGGTACTCGCCCTGTCCCCACACCGAGAGGTTGTACCGGCAGGGATGGCCGGGCAGGGCCGCGTTGGAGACCTCATAGCGCACCAAGCCGGCCCTGGCGCACTCACGGTCAGCCTCCTCCCAGCACTCGGCCTGGTGATCGGGATCCGGTGGGCAGGCACCCGCCCTCACCGTTTTCCACAGAACGGTCCCGGGTTCCACCGTCAGGGAGTAGGTGGAGAGGTGGTCCGGGTTGGTGTCCAGGGCCCTTCCCAGGGTCTCGGTCCAAGAGGAGGCGCTCTCGGGGGGAGAACCCATGATGAGGTCCAGGTTCACAGAGACAAACCCGGCCTGTCGGGCGGCGGTCACCGCCCGAACAACCTGGGCTGGGGTGTGGCGACGTCCCAGATAGGAAAGCACCTCGGCGTCGAACGACTGAGCGCCCAGCGAGACCCGGTTGAACCCGGCAGCCGCCAGCGACTCGGCCTTCTGGAGGGTCCAGTCCTCCGGGTTGGCTTCGAGGCTCACCTCCGCTCCCTCCCGGAGGCCTAGGCGGGAGGACAACTCCTGCAGAATCCCCTCCAGCAACTCCGGCGCCATCCGCGAGGGGGTCCCTCCCCCGAAGTTGACCGCGTCCAGCGGCCCCCATGCCGGCGCGGCGCGGATCTCTGCGACCAGCGCTTCCCCGTACCGGGAGGCAAGTTGGTCTCGCCCGGCCACCACCGCGAAGTCGCAGTACGGACAGACCTCTTCGCAAAAGGGAATATGCAGATAGGCCGATCTCCACCTGCCGGCTTGGTCCGCCAAGCGGGGATCGTCGGGAGGAAGAAGGCCCCCGCGCAGCTTCAATCCCTGACCCGGAGCGCCGCCACGAACGCCTCCGACGGCACCTCAACCGACCCCACCATCTTCATCCGGCGCTTTCCCTCCTTCTGGCGAGCCAGGAGCTTTTTCTTCCGGGTCACGTCACCGCCGTAGCACTTGGCCAACACGTCCTTGCGTTTGGCCCGGATGGTCTCACGGGAAATCACCCGACTGCCGATTGCGGCCTGGATGGGGACATCGAACAGTTGGCGCGGGATCAGGTCCTTGAGCCTGGTGACCATTTCCCTGCCGTAGGCATATGCCTGCGGGCGATGGACAACCGCAGAAAAGGCGTCCACCGCCGATCCGTTGAGGAGGAGGTCCACCTTCACGAGGTCCGAGAGTTGGTAACCATCCGGCTCGTAGTCGAGCGAGGCGAAGCCTCTTGTCTTGGACTTGAGTCTGTCGTAGAAGTCGAAGACCACCTCGGCCAGGGGAAGCCTGCAGGTTAGTTCCACCCGCTCCGTGCCCAGGTAATTGAGTGGTCCCAGTTCCCCTCGCCTGGACGTGAGGATCTCCATCACCGCTCCCAGATGCTCCGGAGGAACCAGGACCAGCGCCTTGATCCAAGGCTCTTCCACCACCATCTCCCTTCCCGCCGCCGGAAAGTCGGCCGGAGATCGCACCTCAACCGGCTCATCGCCGGGAAGGGTCACACGGTAGGCCACCGAGGGAGAGGTGGTCACCAGGTCCAAGTCGTACTCCCGTTCCAAGCGCTCCCGCACTATCTCCATATGCAGGAGGCCTAGGAACCCGCATCTGAACCCGAATCCCAGCGCCTGAGAGAACTCCGGGGCGATCTGAAGGGAGGCGTCGTTGAGTTGCAACTTCTCCAGAGCCTCCCGAAGGC
>JAPPKR010000057.1 GCA_028819835.1 bacterium
GTCGATCACGCCACCAATTCAAATATGTCGACTCCGGAAAAGTGGGGGCGCACCTGCACGTCCGGGAACTCCGTACCGTCGGAAAATACCACCCGAGCCTTCTCGTAAGGCCAGATCACATGGTGGTTGGTAACCACATATCCACCCTCGATCAGAAGGCCGCTGCCCGACCCCACAGGCGTACTGACGAAGGCAACGGAAGGTGAAACATCGGCATACACCTGCGCCGGTGACTTGGCCTGAATCGTCGTCGTAGGCGCAGAGGTCACAACCGGCGCCACCGTCGTCGTAGGCGCAGAGGTCACAACCGGCGCCACCGTCGTCGTAGGCGCAGAGGTCACAACCGGCGCCACCGTCGTGGTGGGGGCAGGAGCCTCAGCACAGGCTCCCACCGCTGAGATGATCAGTAGGGCGCCCAGAGACATTCGCCAGGGCAGCCCAAAGGGGACAGATTTCAATCACGGCCTCCTGTAGCAAACCTTCGACAGAGAAGGATCAGGGTATGACTTTCCGGAATCTAAGGGAGCGCCGTTTTTATGGTGGGGCGTTTTGGACCTCCGAGCGGCCGGCCGGCTTGAAACGGTCGCGAACATGAGCAGTTCAACGCGACCGTCACGCACTGTCCTGCTCAGTGTGGTCTTCGTACCGACTCAACACCGCGGCGCCAAGCTCGCCCAATGCCTGCCGGGCACTGTCACCTTCCACGATGCGCAGGTCAGGGCCGAGCCGGAGCGCCAGTCGGGCGGCGATCCGCGGATCCCGCGTGTAGAACTCGGCCAGCGCGGTCCCGTCCCGGTCTTCGGACAGGATCCCCATCGGGTAGTACTCGGTGATCCAGCGGCCTTCGGGACGGATCGAAACCACGATCCGGTGGTCGTCCGCGGCGGGCCGGTAGGCGGTGGGCGGGGGCCTGGGACGCCGGGGCGGCACGAAGGTCTCACCGGTCGGCCTCGCCCGCTGGATGCCGTCCACCCGGTAGCGGCGAGGCTCGTCCTTGGTCCTGCTGAATCCCCATAAGTACCACATGCCCTTCCATTGGTACACCTGCCAGGGTTCCACGTCGCGGTCGGAGATTTCTCCCTTGTCGGTGGAGCGATATCGCAAGCGGACCACCTGTCGCTCCACCGCCCACTCGCGCAGTTGGTTGACCCATGGTGCCCCGCTTGCCGAAAGAATCCGGATAGCCGACACCGCTTGGGGCATTATGGCCTCCTCCAGTTTCCCCACCGCCGACCTCAGGTCGGGGGCCTCCGGGTTTATCTCCAACGCCGTCTTGGCCGCCATCAGACACGCCAGGGCCTCGAAGGGAAGGAACCCGGGCGCGGCCGGAAAGTCAGGCGCCTCCAGGACCTTGACGTGCCTCGGTGTTATCTCCACGGAAAAGCGCTGTTCGGGACTGACGAAGAAGTCGACCTCGTTGAGCGCCTCCATGTCCTTGACAAGCTGCTCGGGTTTGATGGCAAAACGCTGCTCCATCTCCCCGATGGGCACTTCCCTCTCCTTGATCAACCACGGGATCACCATCAGAAGCCGTCCAAGTCCTCCCATCGGCTGCGCGTAGGTCATGGTCTGTGGCCCTCCACTGATCCGTTCACCCAGTCCACCAGGCCCCGGCGCATGGACTCAGGAGCCGAAATCTCCCCGTCACTCCCAAAGTCGAGCATCCAGAAGAAGAAAGCCGCCCGGTTGGTGACGGTGGTGCTTACCGTCAGGGAACCGTCGGCTTCCTCCCGAATCCGGGCCGAGGAGGGAAGTCGAGGTCGAACGTACCAGGCTGCCTCCGCATCGAAACGCACGATGGTCTCGACGGCGTCCTCCTCTCCGAATTCCCACGGCTCGGCGGTGAGAATGCTCGGCCCCTCGCCCAAGGGTGGGACATCGTACATGTTCTCCCTGGGCGAGACCCACAATCCGCCCAGCCGGTCGATCCGGAAGGTCTTGACGGTCTGTTCTTCCCGCGCCTGCACATACCACCGGCCGCGACGGTTGACGATCCGCAGAGGCTCCACCTGCCTTCGCCTGCTTCCCTTGTAGTCGAAGAAGACGGGCGAACGCGTCTGGACAGCTCTCAGCAGTCCGCCAACCTTCTCCGTTTCCAGTTCACCCACATCGACATTCATCGGAGTCATTCCCGACGGGGCGCCTGCTCCCAGTTTGACCAGGGTGCGGTCCACCGACAGGGCGCCGCCCAGTTTCACCATCGCTACCGACACGGCCAGCGACATCCGCTCCGCGTGGGAGAGTTCCATCTCCCCCAGGGCGTTGGTGGGCTGGGCCAGCATGTAGGTGGCCGGTCCCTGGTCCGGCTGGCTGGTCTGTATGTCGAACCCCACCTGCCGTAGGGTCTTCTTGTCTCGTTCGAAGGTACGCCGGG
>JAPPKR010000118.1 GCA_028819835.1 bacterium
AGGAGGGCCAGCCGGTGCCGGAGTCGAACTTGGTGCCGGAGTCGAACAACTCCATTCCGCACCCCGCACAGGAGTAAGTACCGGAGTCCTTGGTGTTCCAGTAGGTCCCGGTGAACGGGCGCTCGGTGGCCCCCTCCCGCAGCACCCGGTATTGCATCGGGTCAAGGCGTTCCCGCCACTCGGATTCGGTTTGAGGGAGGGTGGTTTCTTCGCTCATATCCGGGACTCTACAAGGGCCGAAAAGCAAGGTCGGCCCCGTTTTTGAGATCGTCCTCTCCCAGGTCTCCGACAGTGCCTCAGAGGCGAGAGCGATTAAGAATCCCAATCAAGAGATCCAGCAGGGCACCCTGGCTGGATACGACCTTGACTCTGGCTTCGGGAACGGAAAACCACTGCGCCCGGTCTATTTCGGGGAACTCTCGGATCCTTCCCGAGCGGGGAGGCCACTCCATGGAGAACGTCCCAGGCCGGAGAGCCTCCGGATCGAAGTCCGCCTCCACCGCCCAGATGTTCATGATCTGGTTGGCGGCTTTGACCTCGGGCAGTGGTAGCCACGGATTCGACGGTGCTTTCCAACCCGTCTCCTCCTCGAATTCGCGGGTGGCAGTCTCCAAAGGGGTTTCGCCTTGGTGACCCCTTCCCTTGAATACGGTCCAGGCTCCCTGGTCACGTCGCGCCCAGAACGGCCCGCCGTAGTGGCCGAGCAGCACTTCCACGGCACCGGAGGAGTTCCGCCGATAGATCAATAGTCCGGCACTGGCTCGGGGGGGCATGGATAAGGACCCTTCCTAAACGATGGAAGGGACTATGTTCATGCAAGTTTCCCCCAACATGGCGTCGTGACTCCCGATCCATCGGAGTTCTTTGGTAAACACAGGCGAGGAAGCCGTGGTTCTATGCTCAGCAGTCATCTGAAACCTTGGTTCCCCCTTCAACGACTCGACTACCAATTTATCGCCTCCGGGAGGGTAGCCGACCGGTGGTGGAAGGGGGCGGTTGATCCGCCCCCTTCCGACCTTTCCCGATCGCGTCTAGCGGTTAGTTCTCGAGGGGGTCTGCCCTGACGTACTGGCGGACGGTTTGCGCCACTGTTTCCATGTTCTCTTCGCATGATCCGCCCTCGTCTCGGTCGAGCGAGTCAAGATCTCGATAGATGGCGTCCAGCAATGCATCGGGGGTGTTGCGGTCCCAGGCGTAGAAGCTGTTCCTGGCGAACTCGGCGTACTGCATCACGTAGGACTGCACTCGGAAATCGCATGAGGCCCGGCCGAATCGCACATTGGTCTCTCCCACCGGGATGCGGGTGTTCACTTCATTGAAATAACAGTCCAGGCAGGGCCGGTAGCGAATGGTGGCTGAAGCCAGCCAATCGTTGCTGCGGGCCCGGTCGGTGAGTTTGACCTCAAAGAAGGCGGCGGTGGCCACTCCGCCCAGAAGCGGTGCGGATTGGCGTTCCACCAACTCGTCCTCTCGGAACAACTCGGTCTCGATCTGCCGGTTCTCATAGCCGATCAGGCGCCACAGATCCACCGTGTCGGGGTTGAATTCCACCTGGGTCTTTGCTTCCCAGCCCACGATGCCGGCCTTCACCCTGTCAAGGAAATCGTCTCCGCTCCGGTAGTCGTAGACGTACTGGTACCAGCCTTGAGCCTGGTCGGCGATCTGCTCCAGCAGAACGTCGTTGTAGTTGCCTTCGCCTACACCGCCGGCGGCCATACTGATGTCCGAATCCCGCTTGGCCCTTTCCACCAGTTCCAGGATGCTGTCAGGTCCGGTGGCGGGGCCGGTGTTGGCCACCCCGTCCGAGAGAAACAGCACCATCACCTGCCGGTCGGGGTCGTGCCGGGCCTCATCGTGGGCCAGTCGGTAACCCAGTCGGAGACCTTCGCCGGCATTGGTGGAGCCGTCCGGCCTGATGCGGGTGTCCCAATACTCTCGAGAGGCCCGCTCCGGATAGTCGGGTTCAACGATCACATGAGCGTGGTCGTGGAAGGTCACTAGACCGAACCGGTCATCGGGGTTGAGATCGTCCAGCAGAGACTCCACGATGTTGGTGGCCACATTCCACCGATCGCCGCCAGTCATGGAGCCGGACTGGTCAAGCACCACGATGTAGCTGACCGGCTCATCGAAGCCCCGTCCGGTTTCCACGGCCACCCTGACCAACCGGTACTCCTCGTGCCGGTAGAACGGGTTCTCCGAGCCTTGCACGCACATTCTGATTGTGCCGTCGCTGACCGGCTCATCGCACCGGGCGTCGAAGGCATTGATCATCTCCTCGGCGCGGATGGCGTCGGGATTGGGCCGGGCGCCCTGGTCCAGGTAGACGAACTGCCGGTACCAACTGGCCGTGTCGGCATCCAGGCCGAATGTCGAGAAGGGCTGTTCATCGGCCGGTATTTGCGGGTTTACACCGTAACCCTCATAGAACACCAGTGGGAAGTCCCTGATGACCCTCTCCCGCCGGCGGCGTTCCTCCTCTTCCTCGCTCGAGAGAGCCTCAGCGGTTGCCGCGGTGGTCGTCGGGGCCGCGCTGGCAGCCGATGCAGTGGATTCCTCCATGGCTTCTTCTGCGGCCGCGGCCTGCACTTCTTCAACCGCCTCAGCATCCTCGCGTCCCGACAGTGCGGCGGTTGTGGCCGGGGCGGCTGTGGGTTCGGTGGCTGGGGCGGCCGTGGTGGCCGGGGCGGCTGTGGGTTCGGTGGCTGGGGCGGCCGTGGTGGCCGGGGCGGCCGTCGGCTCGGCGTCACCATCGCCGGCGCCGCAGCCGGCGATCGTTAAGGCCATCAAGGCCAGAACGGATATTTTTAACGAAATTTGTTTCATGGTTCGCTCCTCGTGTCAACTGTTGGTTGGGATGGAGATCGCGTGATCTCGGTTCGGAGCTGAAACCGGTTGCTCGGCGAGGGACCATTCTCCTAACGGGCCTTGGGATAGGGGTCATCCAATGCGCCGCTCTTGCGGTGTGGGGTCGGGCGTTGTGAACTGCTCCATCGGTTCGAATCCGGCAAGGCGCGAACCATCTCCCCACGGTGCACGGAGTCCGTAGCCTTACCGGAGGCCGTTGGCTGGCCTCCCGACTGGACTTCACCAGGATTGAGTTGCCAAACAGAGCCCCGCCTCAAGATGGCATGCTCCCCGATTAAGGGGGTTCCAATGCTCTAGACAGTCGGCGTCAATGCGACACGAGTAAGAGCTATAGAGGGGTATCGCAGGACGACAACCTTGTTGGCTGCCGGCCGGGATCGGCTAGAGGACAACTCCCATGGGACCTTGACGGTGATCATGGCGGATCAAGCCACTTATCCGAGTCGGTCCGGTTTGAACTCCACCGAGGATGCCTTAGCGGTCCGTAACCTCCGACAGGACTCGTTCAGGGTTCAGTCGACTCTGTGGCAATGATGCAGATGCCCCCGGGGGAGGTATCTGCCGCTTGGCAAGTGTCATGATTGGTTTCCTTTGTTTCGTAGTTTGGGTGTTTGGGAAGGCGACGCGCTTTTTCGCCCTCGATGCCCATGCTAAGCAGATGTCGACTCGTATAGCGGCAAATAAGTTACAGATTTTTTTCGCGGCTTTATGATTGCGAAACCTGGTGTCAGGTTGACAGAGCGGCCAGGATCTCGGGAAAGGCGGCCTCGGCAAGAGACTGCATCTCTTCGTCGCTGCGGTCCTGGATGGGATGGGACGTCAGCACCCGGCGGGGATGTAGACCCAAGGCCTCCCCCTGGGCGTCGGCTGCCTGGGCGAAGCGGTCTGAGGCCACGAACACTCCCGGAACACCGCGGTCTTCCAAATCAACGAGGTCGTGCACACTGCACGACGCGCATGAGCCTCAGTCCGCCAATGCTTCGACCACCGCCGTGCACTCGGCTGCTATCTGCTGGCGTAGGTCCAGGGGGGCCGGTTTGGAAAAGGTGGGCTTGCGGTAATGCTTCACCGACACCCCCCTCTGGGAGAACAGTTCTTCCAGTCTTTTGATGAACACGTCTCCCCTTGGTTTGGAGATGTCCAGCAAGGCGACGGTCTGGCCCCTGAGGTCCGCGACCCGGGGACTGAGTGGTCGCTCCGCGAGGGTTCGTTCGCTGGTCGGGTCTAGCATTACGGTCATCTGATACCCCCTTGTCAGTCGATGGCGACGGTGGTCATCTGGGAACTGGCTGCTCCACCGATCCAACCGGAGATTATCGCCGAGAACATCCCGGCATCTCCTCCGGCGTGAACGAACCACAGGCCTTCGGTGGTGAATTTCGCGACTTCCTTCCTTTTGGCGACCACTCCCGGTGGCATGCCTTCTGCAACTCCGCCGGCTCCGGCCTCCACTTCGGCCCCAGGGAGGGTGAGCAGCGAGTGAATCTCCTGGCGCAGCCGGGCTTTGGGCCAGCCCGCCTCCCGGAAGATCCGGGCGTGTTCGGGGGAGATCACCACTATCGCATCCGCCATTCCGGTCAGCTTGGGATGGCCGACCATGCGCAACTGGAGTGCGAAAGTCCTGGCCAGAGATTCGGGGTTGCGGGACTTCTGGTCGATGATCTCGATCGGTCCGTGGCCGGCGAACATGGTCACAGTGGATTGGTCGGACGAGAATCCCCTCTCCACGGCGAGGGACTCCCAGGGAGACCCCTCCTCGTCTTCGGGGAAGCAGAAGGAGAGCTTTCCCGGGCTTCCCAATGCGGCGCGGTCTACCCCGCCCGGTCGGGAACCGCCCACATTCCTGACCACCAGGTTGAGGGCTCGTCCGATGGTCAGGTTGGCCCGGTTTCCCTGCCCCAGCGCATTGATGCCGGAATTCATCCCTATCCGGCGGCGGATCGGGCCGTTCACCACCATCACCGGGCCCGTGAAGTAAGTGGTGGCCGAGATGCCGTGGATGTTGAACCGGCTGGTGGCCGCCGCCTTCACCGCGGACAGCACCACCGGCAGGTATTCGGGCAGACAGCCAGCCATCACCGCGTTGATCGCCACCTTCTCGACGGTGCATTCGGCCAGGTCGGGAGGGAGCACGCACACCACCTCGCCCGGGGCCCGGGACGTGCCCTCCAGCATTCGGGCCACCCGCTCTTCGGTGGGCGGTGTCACGGGGAGGCCGTCAGTCCAGCCGCGGGCAAAAGCAGCTTCGATGGGGTCCTCGGCGCTTCCCAGGTCGACCCGTCGCGATGAGATACTGTGACGGGAATGGCGTCGCACAAGGCGCTGGTACACCTCGGGCAGCATGGTGTCCGAGCCGCATCCCGGACGTTGCTCCGGGAGCCCTGCTCCCAGTCCTACGGCTCCGGTGACCCGCTCCCAGCCGCTTCTCAGCCAGCCGGCCTGCTGATCGGCCACCTCACCTTCTGCGAGGCGGTAGATGGTGGGGGTGGTCTCGGTCTGTAGCTTCCAGGAGATATCCAACTCCCGGTCGTGCAGCACTTCGAAACCCGGCGGGAAGTCGGCCCGATCCTGGGACACCACCGTGAAGGTCCGGTCGGCTGCGGCGAGTTCGGCTAGGACGGGAACCACCAGGTGACAGGTCTCACAGTCGTCCTTCACCACCGCCAGGAGTCCGTCCGTGACGGGAAGAAGGGCCATGGTGGACTCGTCGCTCATCAAGTTGACTCTACAAGTGCCGCGGTTGTAACCAGGAGCGGGGTGTCAGCTGATTGCTCCCTCAACCCGGAGCAGGCGCCGCTTCCGCTCAGCACCTCCCAATCCGTAATGGCCGATCCGGCCATCGGAGAGGACCACCCGATGGCAGGGGATCACCAAGGGAACGGGATTGCGGGCCATGGTTTGGCCCACCGCCCTGGCAGCGCCGGGACGTCCGGTCCGGTTGGCAAGCCATCCGTAGGAGCGCGTCTCACCGCGGGGGATGGCGGCGGTCTGTTCCAGCACCAGTCGCTGGAAAGAGGTCACAGATCGAAAGTCCACCGGCAGAGCCCCGGGAGTGCCCTCCGCCAATGCCCGGATGATCAGGCCGTCCCAGTCTCGGGGGGGACGCGCCTCCAGGAGAGGTCTTCGGAAGCGGTCCGCGAAGCGTTCTTCGAACCCTTCGGTGAACAGGTCTACGGCCGAAACGCCCAACGGGTTGAAGGCCACCACCACCGATCCCAACGGTGACTCGAACACCCTGAAGCCGTCGGAGAGTCCGGTCCCCAGCGCCACTCCGTCCGACACTCCGCTCGGCGCCGGGACCGAGAGTCGTTCCAACTTCTGTTCCAGGGTCATATTCGTTCCTCCTCCTTGGTTTCTTCTCCGATGACCGACCGTAATCGGGCCAGTCCCCGGCTGACGTCACTCCGAACGGTGTTTGTCGGCCTGCCGGTGGCCTCCGATATCTCCCGGTAGGTGAGTTCCGCCACATGGCGCAAGATCACCGCCTGCCTCTGGGCGGGCGGCAGGCGCGTCCATCGCCTGCGCCAAGCTTCCGAGTCGGGAGGTTCCTCCGGGAGGTATCCGGCTTCCTCCAACCGCGCCGGCTTCGGCCGCCTGGACTCTGCGCGGATTTCGTTGCGCATCAGGTTGAGGGCGATCGTCCAGACCCAGCCTCGCAACCGCATGGCTCGAATGCGTTCGGGAGGATAGGTTTGCATTGCGCGGTAAGCCCGGATGAAGGCCTCCTGGGTCAGGTCTTCGGCGCGATGGTGATCGCCGGTCAGTTGGCGCAGCCCGCTGAAAACGCCGCGTTGGAGGCGGCACACCAAATCGGGGAAGCCCTCGTCCAGATCGGATGCCAGGGACCTGGCTAAATCGTCCATCTACTTAAAAGAACACCCGCCGGGCCGTTTCCGTTGCACCCTTTGGCGGGCGACTCTTGGGGGTGGGAAACCGGCCGGTCTTGAAGAGTTACGGAGCAACCTCCCAGATAAGCTACCGTGTTCGGTGATGGCCGATGTGACCATGGTCGAGCTTGCCGGGGAAGAGGTGAGGATCTCTAGCCCGTCCCGGGTCGTCTTTCCCCGACAGGGTTGGACCAAGATGGACGTGGTGGAGCACTTTGCGTCATGCGCGGAGGGCGCGTTACGAGGAGTGAGCAACCGCCCGACCATGCTCAAGCGCTACATGAAGGGAGTGGAACAGCCTCCCATCTACCAGAAGAGGGCTCAGAAGAGAACCCCTTTCAAGACCGTTGACATCCGGTTCCCTTCCCAGCGGCCGGGGGTGATGAACGTGCCCACCACCGCGGCCGACATCATCCGCCTGGCGCAGTTGGGATGTCTGGATTTCCATCCCTGGCCGGTCCGGGCCGACGACATAGATCACCCCGACGAGTTGCGGTTCGACTTCGATCCCACTCCCGGCTTCGGGTTCGCCCAGGTGAAGGAGGCGGCATTGGCGGCGGGTTCCCTGCTGGAGGAGGTGGGCCTGCGGGGATGGCCCAAGACCTCTGGTAGCCGCGGCATTCATGTGTATGTGCGGATAGAGCGCCAATATGACTTCCACCACACCCGCCGGGCGGTACTGGCATTCGCCAGGGAATTGGAGAGGCGCCTTCCCGGCCTGGTCACCACTAGGTGGTGGAAGGAGGAGCGCAGGGGAATCTTCTTGGACTACAACCAGAACGCGCGGGACAAGACCGTCTCATCCGCTTATGGGGTGCGTCCCACGGGTTATGTCTCCGCTCCCCTGACTTGGGCCGAGTTGCCCGACGTGGAGATCGAGGATTTCCCGATGGACCGGTTCGCTGACCGCTACAGGGAGGTTGGCGACTTAACGGAGGGGATAGATCAGGCGGCGGGCGAGATCCATACTCTCCTGGAATGGGTGGTTCGCGACGAGGAGGAGTACGGCTTGGGAGACGCGCCGTGGCCTCCCCACTATCCCAAACAACCGGGAGAGCCTCCCCGGGTCCAACCCTCCCGCCAGCGCCGCGCCGACCACGAATACTGAGGGAGCCGCGGCCGAACCGGAACGGGACAAGCAACGAGCGATCCGGCAGAGAACATCCGAACCAACCTCTAACTAGACAGCCTCCTCCCCGGGTTGTTGGGGGTGCCCACGGAAATTCTGTTGTGGGCATTGCTTTAGTGCAAACGTGTGGTCGGGATGTCCCACAATCAAAGCACCCGCTGGAGAGCCATGCCCCGGGGCCAAGCCGCCCTTTCCGTGGCTGCATTCAAGGAACCCGGTACTCATCCCAAGGGATTCATACTCCTGACCCGTTCCGCCCCGACCCACACCCATCTCTGCTCCTTCAGTTTCGTGCCTCTTCATAGGCATCGCAGGTTCCTCTGGTAATAGTCCGGTATTCGTTTGTCCCGCGCGAGTTGACTTTGGCTTCTGGTAGGCGGGCCAGCCACACTCCAGGTGGAAACACGCTGCGCAGGTGACGACAGGAGCAAAATGCCCGGGCGGTCGAGCCATAGCCGCAACATGGACGGTCGGCTTCAATGTTGGGCGCCACGCCGACGATCATGCTCGTGGAGGCGCTCTCTACCTCTCGAAGGGCCAGTCCCTTACGGATTCGGTTGAAATGCTCCGAGAATCATGCGGGGGCTTCTGACCTATGCCAGCTTGTGCCAAGCGTCGCCAACTACTCTGTGCGGCATGGAGAATTGTCCAGGTGATCGAAATACCGGACCTGTCGACCAGGAGAACGTCGTTGGCCGATGACGGCACTCGGCTTCGGGATCGGATGAGGTCGGTCGCTCGGCTCCTCACCCGAGCGATCAGCTGCTTGGACGAGGACGGAATGCCGACCCAGGACCTTTGGTGGGAGTTACACCAGGCTGGTGAGATCGACGTCAAGGACCATTCCCTGAGCCTGCCAGAGCGTATCTTGCGGCTAGCCGAGGCGTTTATGGCCTGGGCCGACGGGCATTACCTGGCAATCGAACAGGACGAGCGAGACGCCTGGTTGGAAGATGGAATCGCCCGCACTCGGCAACTGCATGAAATGAATCCGGACGTCGACGAGGAACTTTGTACGCTGGCCGCCACCCTATTGGAGCACATCCGCGACGAGCGACCGTGGTCGATTCTTGAGTCAATAGCCAGTGACCTGCCGCTTGCCACTCTCGTGGAAGGGCGGACTGAAACGCACGCGGCTATAGCGCTCGGGCTTCAGACGCTGATGCAAAGTGTCGATCCTGACGACCAGAGAATCGCCATCGCCAAGAGCCTGAATCTGATCCGCAGAATAGTACAAGAAAACGGCAAGTGATATAGACGGGGTCGAACGGCTCCCATCAATTCATTGCATCCGTGGGGGAAGTGACTTGTCTTGGATAGAATCCTTTGGCGATGGTGAGATTCCTTCACACGGCTGACTGGCAGTTGGGTATGACCCGGTCGTATCTGGGAAGCGAGGCTCAGTCGCGTTTTCGCCAGGCCCGGGTTGATGTGATCCGTCGGATAGCGGGGTTGGCTGTGCAGGAAAGGTGTGCGTTCGTCCTGGTTTGCGGCGATGTGTTCGAGTCCAATCAGGTGGAGCGGGAGATTGTCGTCAGGGCGTTGGAGGCGATGGGGGAGACTCCCCAGATCACGTTCTATCTGCTGCCCGGCAATCACGATCCGCTGGATGCTGTGTCCGTTTACCGGTCTCCCACCTTTTCCCAGAATGCTCCCTCGAACGTGGTGGTGCTTGAAAGGCCGGATCCTCTGAAGACGGCGCCTGGTGTGGAGGTGATTGCTGCTCCCTGGCGCAGTAAGGATCCCCGCGCCGATCTCGTGAATGCTGCCTGTGACCGGCCGGGTTCAGCGAATGTGATTAGGATCGTGGCCGGGCACGGACAGCTCGACAGTTTCTTTCCTGGTCGTCACGATCCTGGGCACGTGTCCCTTCCGGGACTTGAGGAGAAGATCGAGGCGGGATCGGTTCACTACGTGGCGTTGGGAGACCGTCACTCTAGGACCGAGGCGGGCCGCACGGGTCGGGTTTGGTATTCGGGCGCGCCCGAGCCGACGGCTTTCAGGGAGGTCGATCCGGGCAAAGTCCTGGTGGTCAGCCTGGGGGCCGATTGGATCGAGGTGGTGGAACGGTCGGTTGGCCAGTGGAGATTCTTGGATAAGGAGTGGGAATTGATCGGTGACGCCGACATCGACGCTCTTGACGGGTGGCTCTCGGACCTTCGGCCCAAGGAACGGACCATCATCAGAATGTCGTTGGACGGCCGGATATCTCTCAGGCAGAAGGCGCGGCTCGACGTGCTCCTCAGGGACCATGCCGCTCCGCTGGCTGCCCTCGAGGTGGACGACCGTGATCTGGTTGCATCACCCGACGAGACCGATATCGAGGAGTTCGGCTTCTCCGGTTTCGCCCGTAAGGCATTGGCGGATCTTAGGGAGTTGGCCGATGAGGGCGAGGAGGCGCCGGTCGCCCGTGACGCATTGGTTCTGCTACGTCGGCTGATAGGGGAGAGTCGATGAGAATCCACCGCGTGCGGCTTCGCAACTATCGCGGGATTACGAACACATATGTGGAGTTTCCCACGGAAGGGGTCACAATCATCGAAGGGGCCAACGAGATCGGGAAGACCTGCATACCCCAGGCTATCGACCTCATCTTCGAAAAGCTTGACTCGTCTCGCGCCAAGGTGGTGATGGACGCCAAGCCCGTACACCGCAGCGAGGTACCCGAGGTGGAAATAGAGGTTTCTACGGGCACCTACCGGTTCACTTACCGAAAGCGATGGCTCAGACAACCTGAGACCGTTCTCGCGATCACCGCCCCGTACGTCGAACGGATCGACGGCTGTTTGGCCCATGAGCGCGTGAGGGCGATCCTTGAGGAAACCTTGGATCCGCATCTTTGGCGTGCCCTGCGGATCGAGCAGTGGGCCGGAACTATCCGACAGACCGAATCTTTCCTACCGTCTTTGAATATACGCTCGCTGGTGGATGCGCTGGATGTGGCTGCGGGTGGCGATGTGGCTAGTGACAGTGAGGACAGTCTGTGGAGGCGAATCTGTGCCGAACGGGAAAAGCATTGGACGCCTACCGGCCGGGTCAAATCGGAACGGATCGCGCTAAGAAATGGCGTTGAGGAGTCTCAGAAAAACCTGGCTGATTTGCAACGCCGACTCGAGGAAATCGAACGCGACGCCGCTAGGGTTGCCCACCTTCGTTCCGACCGGGCCCGGCTCGAGGTGCTTCGAGCGGAGTGTGATCAGAACGAGCGGGATTTGGATGAACGACGGGCCGAGGCGGAGCGGCTGCGCAGCCGGGTGGAGCGTCTCGACAGCGTTCACCGGGAGAGGATGGCACAGAGGGACCGCATCATCACCGAGCAGCACCGTCGCGGTGACCTGGTGAATGCGCGTGACTCTCGAAACGCAGAACTGGCCGCGTTGGAAGCCGAGGGTCGGCGGATAGCTCCCGTCATGGAAGCGGCCGTTGCAGACGCCACCGAGGCTCGTGTTGCTCTTGAAGAGGCCGCTGCCGCGCTCAAAGACGCCGAAACCGGCTATCACGCCGCCCGCGGAGATCACGAGCACCACCGTTCCCTTATCGACTTGGAACAGCTTGGCGAACGCTGGCAGAGAACAATGGCGGCCCAGGGCAGGCTGCGGGATGCGGAGGCCTACCTGGAGTCAGCCAGGGTTGACGATGATCTGTTGTCCCGGATCGAAAATGCCCATCTTGCCGTGGTGCGGGCCGAGGCCGCCGTCCAAAGCGCCGGAGCGCGGCTGGAAGGAAGGGCTCTATCCGACATCATTATGCGTATCGACAGCGAGGAAGCCACTTTCGCAGCTGGCGAGGAGATAAGGAAGATCGTGGCGCAGGAACTGGAACTCCTCGTGCCCGGAGTCGCGGAAGTTCGGATAAAGATCGGGACCGAATCCAGGAATCTGGTGACCGAATTAAACCGCGCCCGGCAAGAGTTCCACAACCTGTGCGCCTCGGGCGGGGTCTCCGATCTGGTCGGAGCTCGCCGGGCGGCGACTGAACGGGAGGAAGCCAAGCGAAACCAGCGGGAGTCGATCTCCGCCATGAAGAATGATCTTCGGGACCTCACACCCCGAGTGATGCAAGAAAAGATCGAAGGAATCCGTCGGCGGGTGGAACACTATGCCGCTGAACGACCCTCCGACCCGCCACTGCCGTACACCTATGAGGAAGCAAAGCGGATCGCCGCGGAGAAAAACCGCCTCTTCGACGAATGCCGAGCCGGGTACGAGATGCGGCAGACTGATGCCAGGTCTGCGGAGAGGAGACTTAAAGACGAGGAAATCAGAAAAGCCATCCTGGAGGATCGCATCCAAAACGCCCAAAGCGCTCTGGGAGAGGCCGAGCGCCTGCTAAGGTCAGCACGGGAGGAACGCTCGGACTCCGATCTGGCAGAGGATCTCCAGTCGGCGCAGGACAGAGTCAGGGACGCTCTCGCTTCGCTGGAACGAGCCAGGGAAGACCTGAGTGCTGTTGATCCCGGCTCCGTCGAGATTCTGCTCAACAACGCCCGCGCCGCCAACCGGCGGGCAGTCGAAGACCTACGGCGCAACGAGGAAGAAGAAAGAGATTTGAGCGCCGGCTTGAGACTGCGCGGCGAAGCGGGCCTTCACACGCGGATCGGCGAGGTGGAACGCCGACTGAGGCGGGACCAGCGAGACTATGAGCGCCTTGAAGCGCGAGCCAACGCGGCGCAGTTGCTGTGGTCCCGGTTCGCTGAACGTCGATTAGAGAGCCGACAGCGCTACCACGCCCCCCTTACAGAACGCATCGCGGAACTTGGACGCATCGTATTCGGTCCCGGTTTCAAAGTGGAACTCAGCGAGGACCTGGAAGTGGCCCGCCGCACCCTCGAAGGGGTCACCCTCGACGTGGAACAACTGAGCGCGGGTGCCCGAGAACAGCTAGGACTCCTCAGCAGACTCGCATGCGCGTTAATCGTCAGCCCCAACGGCGGCGGTGCCCCAGTGATCATCGACGACGCCCTAGGGTGGAGCGACCCCGACCGCCTGAAACGCATGAGTGCCACAATCGCGGTCGCCGGAAAACAGTGCCAAATCGTCATTCTCACCTGCACACCAGGCCGCTACGCTCACATCGGCGACGCGAAGGTGATCACACTGCCCAACCAGTGATGCGTGTCAACTCCTGGGTGTGGTATAGACGAACTTACAGAAAGAACGCGGCACCCTGATACTAGATATGGTGCGGACAAAGGCAGATAGCACACTGACCTGGGGTGGTATAGGGCGATAAGGTGTTGGGGGAGGGAACCCAAAGGGGCCCCGTTTTTCGCGAGATTTCGGTAGATGTTGGAGGGGGGTTCAGACCTGCCTGGGGTCGGGGAAGTCTTGGTGGCTGCGGCTGGCGGTGGGCCCTGTCTGGCCCTGGTATTTGGAGCCGATCACCCCGCTGCCGTAGGGGTTGTCGGCGGGGGTGGTCATCTGGTAGAAGCTGATCTGCCCGATGCGCATCCCGGGATAGATGGCAATGGGAAGCTGGGCGACGTTCGAAAGCTCCAGCGTGAGGTGCCCGTCGAAGCCGGGGTCCACGAACCCCGCCGTGGAGTGGATCAACAGACCCAGCCGGCCCAGGCTGGATTTTCCTTCCAGTCGGGCTACGACGTCATCTCCCAGCCGTACCCGTTCAAGGGTGGCGCCCAGGGCGAACTCCCCGGGATGGAGGATGAAGTGGTGATCTGGGTTCACCTCATGGATAGAGGTCAGGTCTTCTTGAGCCTGGCGGGGATCTATGTGCGGATAGAGATGGTTGGCGAAGACCCGAAAAGTCGGCGCCACCCGAAGGTCCACGCTGGAAGGTTGCACGTGGGATTCCTCGTAGGGATCGATCTCGATCCGGCCTTCCGCCAAGGCTTCCTTTATCGATCGGTCAGAGAAGATCACGGGTGCTCCCTACCTTGGGAACGATCACGGGCCAATTCTGGAGGGGATGGCGGCAGAAAGCCCGCCGCCATCGCTTCACAGAGTGACAACCTTACCCACTTCCATTGGGGTTGGCGGTGGGCACCCGGACGATCTCCACGCGCCCTTCCCGGTCGTAGAGAGTGGCGGCCATGGACTTCACCGAGGCCACCGTGATTGCATCCAGTTCCTCCAGAGAGTCCTGGGAGGTGGCAAGGTCCGCGTCGTCGAGGTGCAGCCTGCTGATGAGGGTGCTGAGCAGTGCGCCGTTGCTGGGTTCGGTGTAGTCGGCCCGGAGAACTGCCCTGGCCTGCTCCAGTTCTTCGGGGGTGGGCCCGTTTGCAACGAGGTCGGCCAGGATCGAGAGTACCCGATTGTAGGCAGCCTGGTAACCGTCGGCATCCACGGTGAAGTACAGGTCCGAGTAGACAGTGGGCCTGGGCGTCAGGGACACTGCAATGTTAACTCCCGCAATGTATGAGGCGCCCAGTTCTTCACGGACCAACCGCCAGAGGCGGTCATCAAGGATTAAATCCAGTGCGCGGGCATTGACTCGCTCGGACAGGTAAGCGGAAATGGCCGCGTCGTGGTACATCTGCAGTACGGCGCTCATGTCTGCGGTTACCGGGATCTCCCGCTGCACCAACTCGGTGGGCGCAGGTCGGTGGCGGTCCACGAAGGTGTCGGGATCGCCGGCGGGGAGGGTCCCGATGTAATGGCGGGCCAGTCGCTCCACCTCTTCGGCGCTGGCGTCTCCCACGACCGCCAGCATCATGTCGTCCACATCACCCAGGCGCTCCTGGTAGTAGCTGAGGAACGTATCGGGGCTCAGGGTGGCCAGTTGTTCCCTGGTGGCGTAGGGGTGGTGCCACTCGGTACCGAAGCGGGCCTCGTTGTAGACCACCCATGCCTTCCAGGCAGGGTTCACTTCCGCAAACGAGGTGCGGATGGCGGTGCTGTTGAAGGCCTGACCGAAGGCGAGATCGTCCACCCGGGGGGCTGTGACAGCCAGGTGCAGGAGTTGGAACAGCGTCTCCAGGTCTTCGGGGTTGGCGCCGCCGTCGAAACCCTCAACCGTTTCACCAATGACGGCGCCCAGCGATGCGGTGCTCTCTCCGAGGAACCGGTCCATCTGCAGTTTGCTCAGATCACCGAAACCGCTTCCGAACACCGCTTCCACCGCCCGAAAAGCCAGAGCCCGGGCTCCCGGATAGAGCGTCGACCATCCCCCCAGGGACCGCGCCCTGATGTTGACCGTCGCCTCTTCGATGTCTGAGTAGACGAACACCACCCGCGCTCCGTTGGCGAACTCCCATTCGGTGGCGTCCAGCACAGCCAGTGTCCGGGTGGCGACCGGGCTCACCGGCTCGGGGACCTCCATCAGCCTGTCGATCTCGGGCTCGATCGGCGGCGGCTCGCTCCGGGGTCTGGCTGCCTCCACGGCGGCCTTCAGGGCGGCGGGCGTGGGCACGCTGGCCGCGTCGGGGCCCACTGCCAAGACAATCAGGCCTGCCCGGTTCATCAGCCAGCGGAAGTGGTTGGTCAACTCTTGGGCGGTGACGCCCTCCAAGAAGGCCGACAGCCGGTCATAGCGTTCCTGCGGCGCGCTTATGTCCGCTCCGGACAGGAAGTGGGAGACGTAACTCTCCGCATACTCGACGTCCCTGGTCGAAGGGGCGTTGTCAAGTTGGTACTCCAGTGAGGTGGCGAACGCCTTGGTGGCGCGGGCCACGTCGTCATCGTTGAAGCCATACCGCTGGACGGTCTGCAACACCGAGACGTAGTCTCTCGAAGCGCTGTCGAGGTTCTCACCCTGCCAGTTGGTGCCGTAGTAGCGAAGGCCCTGGTTGTGGTTGAAGGCATAGAAATGGGGCGCATCCACCTGGGTCAGTTCACCGCGATAGAAGGCGTCCTCGAGTCGGTTCTGGACCATGGTGGCGGCCAGGCTCTCCAACATCAGAAGACGGTCTCCTCCCACGGTCGCGTAGTCGAAAGTCGGGATGGCGATGTCCAGCGAGATGAAGGAGAGGCCGTATTCGTCGTCCGTCACCACGTCGTAGGATGACGTCTGGCCATGGGTGATCTCGCCAAGGGAGAAGTCCGGTGCCGCACCGGGCTCAATCGATCCGAAATGTTCCTCGACCAGGGCGAATAGTTCGTCAGCGGGCCGATCGCCGACCACTACGATCGCCATGTTCGACGGCACGTACCACGTCTCGTAGAACTCTCGGAGGTCCTCGGCCGTGGTGGACTCGATAGCAGCCACCGTCCCGATCGGATAGTAGCCCTCGTACGGTGTCCCCTGGGTGTAGACCCGGTCGAATTCGGCTGAGATGCTGCCGCTGGCGGTGGCGGTCCGGAACCGCAACTCATCGAGAACCACGCCACGCTCCGACTCCACAGCCTCCGCTTCGATGAGAGCGGCGTGGCCCATCTGCGACAGTACGTGCATCGCCGTGTTTACGTTCTCCGCAGGATCTGTGGTGACGGTGAGATCGTAAACGGTCTGGTCGTACCAGACACCGGCGTTGAGGTCGGGGCCGAATTCCGCTCCAAGCGAACGTAGGGTGGCCTTGAACTCCTCGTCCGGGTAGGCCTCGGTCCCCCGGAAGAGCATGTGTTCAACAAAGTGGGCCATACCCAATCCCGGCGCGGGCTCGTTGACGGATCCTGCATTGACCACCAGTCTCAGGGTCACGCTGTTGCCGGGTTTGTCGTTCTCTCTCACGTAGTAGGTGTAGCCGTTGTCGAGGGTCCCGACCCGTACCGCCGGGTCGGTCGGCAGCAGAGTCGCGTCCAAGGCAGGTTGGTAACCGGGCCGGGCCACCAGACCCGTGGCTCTCCCCAGGAAACTCGCCATCTGGCCCCGGGTCACCTCCCGGGAGGGACAGAACAGGTACGGGTCGGCGGAGCAGCCTGTGGAGACGCCGGCGCCGGCGAGAGCATTGATGTCGGATGCGTCTTCGACACTGTCCAGGTCGCCGAACCCGACGTAGCCGGTCGGCGGGAGGTTGAAGGCGCGGACCAGGGCCGTGGCGATCTCGGCCCGGGTGATGGCACCCTCGGGACAGAACCCGAGCGGGTCCTCCGAGCAGGCCTCCATGACGCCCAGGTCGACCAGCCGCTCGATGTGGGGGGCAGCCCAGGCTATTCCATCGTCCAGGTCGGCGAACCGCGTCGTCGCCCCGTCTTGATCGGGGGTGAAACCGAAACCGTAAGCGGCCCTGGAGAGCCACACCGCCGCCACCCAGCGTTGTACCGGCTCGTCGGGGCAGAAGCTTCCATCTTCGCAATCCGTGTCGAGTAGGAGCCCGATGGCCTGCAGGGCTTCGATCGCCGGAGCGTGGGTTGTCTGAGGAGAGACATCGTCATAAGCGCCGGTTTGGGCAGCGACAACGGGGTTGGCCAGGAGTGTCGCAAGAAGGGTCAGGGCCACGAAAAGGGTAAGCAACCGGGAAGATCGAACCACCACAGAAATCCTCCAACGAAAGGGGTCAGGAATGGCTATATAGGGTACTACGCAAAACCGGTTATCGGACCATCAAGAGCGGTGGAACCGCTGGAAGATGCCGGCAAGAAACCCGAACGCAGGTCTAGCAAAGGACAGATCCGAGAAGAGAGCGGGTGAGGGGAATCGAACCCCCACTCCGAGCTTGGGAAGCTCGTGTTCTGCCATTGAACTACACCCGCCGGCCAAGAGTTCCTAAGTCTAGAGAGGCGCCGGCGCGTGAGGGGAGGAGAGTCTCAGGATCCGGTGGACGGGAAGGTGTACTGGAACACCCCGCCGGTGCGGACCATCTCGGCGGCGATGGCGTCGGCGTGTTCGATGAACCGGCGGAGCATGGCGTTGACCTGGTCGGGAACGTCCTGAAGGGCCTTGTGCCCGGAGCCCACCGTCTTTCCGATGACGACCTGGGGACAGAGTTCCCTCAGCCAGTCGAAGTCCACGCCGGGCTGGCCGCAGTCGATGTACAGATAAGGCGCTTTCACCTTGGGCAACACCGGCACGGGGTCGAAGCGGGTCATGGTCTGCCAGCCGTTCACCAGCACAAAATCAGGGACCGGGGCCATTCTCTCCATGAAGCTTTCCGCATGCGCCGGGTCGGTGGCCAGATAGGCGGCGCCGATGAACGTGAACAGCGCTTCCCGAAGGGGGCCTCCATGAACCATCAAATGATTGAAGGGGTCGATGTAGTTCTTGGTCCACCCCGGGGCGTTGCTGGGTGAATCGAGGCTGGCTATCGCCCCCACCAGGTCGGGGTGCCGGGCGGCGGCGCTGATCACCACCTGTCCTCCCATGCTCTGGCCGATCAGAACGGGTTTGTTCAATCCAAGGTGGCGAATCAACTCGGCTACATGGTCGGCATGCTCGTACATGCTGACGTACCGATCAGACTGGTCGCTCTCGCCCGTGTTGCCAATCAGATCGACAGCGATGCAGCGGTGGCTGGGAGAGAAGTATTCCTCCTGGAGTCCGAATCCTCCCCGGCTGCCGTACACGCCGTGTACGAAAATTATCGCCGGATCACCCGAACCGATCTCGTGGTAGGCCATCCGTTCGCCGCCCGCGGTGGTGAACCATTTGGTGTCCATCTGGCAGGTCAGTCTACCTCCGGCGGCCCTACAGGGTCGCTTGGAGAACGACGGAAGCCATCAAATCCCTACGGCCACCCTTCGGCCCTCGCGGCTCGAGGTCATGACTGCGTCGATGACCCTGTGGAGTTCCACTCCGTCATCGAAGTCGGGTCGGAAGCGTCGTCCCTCCCGGATGGAATCGGCAAAGTCTTCCAATGCTCTTGCCACGTTGTAGCCGGAATCGCGTTCGGTCAGCGTCGTTTCCGAGAAGTACTCGCCGGGGATCTCCACCTGCTCCAGACTGTCGGTCTCTCCTCGGCCCACCGAGACTTTAAGGGGCCCCACAGACAGCCTGACAGGGCTGAATTGATAGTAGGAGGGCGCTCCCAGGAGGATCTGTCCCTCCTCTCCCAGGATTCGCAGAGAGTATCCGAGAGGGGGAGACGTGGTGTTCGAGGCGTAGGCGGTCCCGACCGCGCCTCCTTCCAACTCGGCGATCGCCATCACCGTGTCGGCGGTCCTCCACTCGAAGGTCCCCCCTTCGCTGAAAACCCCTGGTGGCGACAGGGTCATCTGACGGCCGGAGATGTTCACCACGTCTCCCAGGATGAAACGCACCGAGTCCATCACATGGCCGAAGGCGACGAACAGCGCTCCGCTGGCTTCCTCGTGGCGCACCAGCCATGCCCGATCGGAGTCCACCTCGAACTTCGAGAGCATCTGGGAGACGACGAAGGAGAGTGGCCTGCCGATGGCCCCGTCGGCCAGGAGTTTGCGCGCCCAACCGACTGCCGGGGCGAAGCGGCCCTGCAGACCCACGGCAGTGGGGATCCCTCCCTGGGCCGCCGCGGCCGCCATCTCCATGCCTTCGGTGGTGTTCAGAGCCAGCGGCCATTCGCAGAAGACCGGCTTTCCGGCTCGAAGTGCGGCCATCGACAGCGGATGGTGAAGACGGGGCTTGACCGCAACCGTCACCAGTTCGACTTCAGGGTCATTGCACAGACCTTCTATGCCCGCATACCACTTCCGGGCGCCCCACTTCTCAGCAGCTGCCCTGGCCGTCTCCTCCCGGGTGGTGCAGACCGCCTCCAAGGTGAGTCCGGGAGAAGATTGGATGGCCGGCAGATGGGCGCGATCGCCGAAGCCGGGCGGGCTGGCGCCCACCACTCCCACTCTTACTGGTTGGTTGTTGCTCATCGTGAATCCCTTTCGCGTTTCCGCTGCCGACCGAGGCGTGGTCCCGACTATAAGTTACCCCGACGCGCCGATCGAAGCGCCTCGGTGGCATTCTTATCGACCTGATAGTCCTCCGGGAGGCGGACCATCCGGCCGGAAGGCCCGGCGTAGCGGATCACGACCCCGTAGTCCCGTTCCGCTCCTGCCGCCGAGACATATCCCTCCACCACGTCGGCCAGCACCATGGCCGGGTCCCGGTCCAGCGGATCGCCGAATCCCCCGCCGCCGGGGAGGTTGAGTTGCACTCGCTGATCCGGCCGGAGCGTCAGCAGCGCCTTGGGCTGGCCTCTCTCCTGGCCGTCGAGGAGAAGCTCCCCCCGTGTGCCCGGTCTGCCTCCCAGCATCCCCTCCGGTGGATGGTTGATCCGGTCCACCATGGCCGAGACCGTCCATGCTTCGTCGGTGCGGCATCCCATCTCGGTGTACTGTCCCAGACCCCCCCGGTAGCGGCCCGGCCCTCCGGAGTCGGGACGGAGTTCCCGGCGGTGCTGGATCAGTGACGAGAGGGTCTCCACGGCTTCGGCCGGCACACCCGCCACCCCGCTGGGGAACCCCGTGGCGCTGAGGCCGTCCTTTCCTGCTCGTGCGCCTCCACCTCCGCACTGGAAGAGACTGAAGGTGAATAGGCTCTGCTGGTCGGCAGGCCTGCCCCGCCAGACGCTGATCCAGATCGGGTCTGATCCGGCCGCCATCAGGGGCAGGGCCTCCGCCAGGGCCCCGAAGATCACGCCCGGCAGGAAATGTCCCAGGATGTGGCGCGAAGCCACCGCGGCTGGTGGTCGGCAGTTGAGGATGGATCCCGGAGGAGCGGAGACGTGCACCGGCCGAAAAGCTCCCTCGTTGTGAGGGACTTCGGGGCTGACCGCCGCCTTCATGGCGAAGGAGGCGTAGGCGTGCGTGTAGTTGAAGACCACGTTGATCCCTCGCCGGCTCTGGGGCGAGGAGCCTGCGAAGTCGATGTGGATGTCCCGGTCCTCGACTACCACCGCCACCTTGATCCTGATCGGTTCCTCGAACCCGTCGCTCCAGGTCTCGTGCTCGTAGCGGCCGTTGGGGATCGTCTCGATCGACCGGCGCATCGCTTCCTCGGAGCGGTCCATTATCTCACGGGCGACCGGATCGATGGAGTCCAGACCGAACTCGTCCATGAACTCGAGTAGCGCCCGGGCGCCCACCTCGTTGCTGGTGGTCTGGGCGTACAGGTCGCCCACCGTCTCGTCGGGAGTGCGCACGTTGGCCCGGATCAGCCTGATGAGGTCCCGGTTGATCTCGCCTGCCCGGAACAGTTTCATGATGGGCAGTCGCAATCCCTCCTCATAGACCTCGCGAGCCTCGGCAGAGAGGATTCTGCCTCCTATGTCGGCCGCGTGGCAGGTGTTGGCGAAGTACCCGACGATCCTGCCTCCCCGGAACACCGGGGTGGCAACGGTGATGTCGTTGATCTGCCCGGCGGTCATCCACGGGTCGTTGGTGAGAAGCACATCGCCTTCAACCAGCCGCTCGGGAGGGTATTCGGCCAGCAGGTGACGCATCCCGGTGGCCATGGCGTTGATGTGGCCCGGAGTGCCGGTGAGCGACTGGGCCACCATGGCGCCTTCGGTGTTGAACACCCCGCAGGCGAGGTCCTGGGTCTCGCGGACGATGGTGCTGAACGCGGTCCGCATCAGGGCCACCTGCTGTTCGTTCACCACCGAGAGGAGCCTGTTCCACAGCACCTCCAGGACGATGGGGTCCATCCCGCTCATGCTCCGACGTCCCTCCCGCCCGGTGTCACCACCAGATTCAGTTGAGAGTCCACCCGGATGCGGGCCCCCGGGCCCACCACCGCGGTCGACTCCCGTTCCTCGATAATCGCCGGGCCGGTCATCTCGTCGCCCGGCCTCAGCAGGTAGCGGTCGTAAACCGGAGTGTCCCGATACTCCGAGCACTCCGGGAAGTAGGCCGGTCTCACTCCCTTCAGCGCCCCCCGGTCGGAAGGCGACGGGTCACCGGTCGGTTGGTGGATGCTGGGCGCCGGCCCGGAACTCACCACCCTCCAGGTGAGCGCCTCCAGCCCGACTGCGGGGCCGGACCGTCCGTAGAGCTCCCGATAGACCTGGTCAAAGCTCTGTTGCAGGGGCAGTTCATCATTCTCTCCCAAGGACCCTCCTGGTACCGGCACCCGCACCTCGTGGCCCTGGCCGATGTAGCGGATGTCGACGCTGCGGGCGTGGGTGATCTCATCCGGGACAACCCCCGATGCGGTCAGCAGTTCGGTTCCCTGCCTTTCGAGATCAGCAAACAGCCGGTTGAGGTATTCCCAGTCGAGGTCGCCCAACCGGGCATAGTGGGATTGGACGAAATCGAATGCCAGGGGGGCGACCAGGAA
>JAPPKR010000292.1 GCA_028819835.1 bacterium
ACTCCGGTGATCCTGTTCAACCTGGTGATCGGGGTCATCTACTCGTTCCAGGTCTTCGACGCGGCCATGATCGTGGGCGGTACCTCCGGCGTGCCCGGAGGGTCCACCCTGATGTACATGGTCCACATCTACCGGACCGCCTTCGGCTACTTCGACATGGGGTATGCCTCCGCGCAGGCCATGGTGCTGTTCCTGGTGATCGTGGCGGTGACCGGCGCCATCTTCGGCACCACCCGGCGCTGGGTGTACGAGGGGGTGTGATGAGGGACGGTAGAGAGACCCGATGAGGATTCTCCGCCCCGGGGCCTTCTCACAGTCCGAGCGCGCCGCCGATGCGGAGCCTCGCCAGGGCTTCTACGCCGGGCGGATGGGCATATTCCGCCAGTCGGCGTGGCATGTGATCCTCGGCGGACTCTCGTTGGTGTTCGCTCTCCCGTTGTTGTGGATGCTCAGTTCGGCGCTCAAGAGGAACGAGGAGATCTTCACCATCCCCGTCGAGTGGTTCCCCGAGGACTTCCTGTGGACGAACTTCATAGATGTCCTCAACTATCCGGGGTACCCGTTTTTCCGGTTCTTCGGCAACAGCATGTTCTATGCGGGGATGGTGACCATCGGGACGGTGCTCTCCTGCGCGCTGGTGGGATACGGGTTCGCCCGCCTGCGCTTTCCCGGGCGGGGGATCCTCTTCAGCCTCACCCTGGCCACCATGATGGTCCCCTACATCGTGACTTTCATCCCCACCTTCCTCCTGTTCAAGAACCTGGGGGTGCTGGGAACCTACATACCGCTGATAGCCCCGGCGTTCTTCGCCGAGGCGTTCTTCATCTTCATGATGCGCCAGTTCTTCCGGGGCCTGCCGAAAGAACTCGACGACGCGGCGCGGGTGGACGGCGCCGGAGAGTTCCGCATCTTCTGGCAGATCATGCTGCCCCTGGTCAAACCGGCGCTGGTGGTGATGGCGGTGTTCACCTTCGTCTGGACCTGGCACGACTTCTTCCGGCCCCTCATCTACCTGAACGATCCCGACCAGTTCCCCCTGTCCCTGGGTCTCTACGCATTCCGGGGACGACGGCTCACCGAGTGGCACCTGATGATGGCCGCGGCTACCCTGATGACCGCGCCGTTGGTGATCCTGTTCGCAGTCGCCCAGAAGTATTTCGTCCGGGGGATGAGGATGTTCGGGATCAAGGGATGACGAACCGGTCCCGGACAGAAGACAAGCCGAAGAGGAGATTTCGATGACAGACGAACTTCGAGTGGGGGTGATCGGGCTGGGGAGCGTGTTCGAGCCCTACGCGGAGTCGATGCGCCGCCTCCGCGCCGAGGGGCGGATCCGGGTGGTGCGCACCTGCGACGTCAACCCCGACCGCTCCGATGCGGGAGAACAGCTCCTGGCCGAGGCGGCGCCGTTCTCCACCGACTACTCCGACGTGATCTCCGACCCCCGGGTGGAGGCGGTGGTGATCCTCACCTCCATGCCGGCCCACGGCCGGATCACCCTCGAAGCGCTGCGGGCCGGAAAACACGTCCTGGTCGAAAAGCCCATGTCGGTGACCCTGGCCGGTGCCGAGGCGATCATGGAGGAGGCCGAGCGCCGCGACTCGGTGCTGATGTGCGCGCCGGGGGTGGTGCTGAGCCCGACCTTCCAGGCGATCTGGAAGCGGGTGATCCACCAGGCAGAGATAGGGAGGGTCCACCTGGCCCGGGGACGGTACGGGTGGTCGGGACCCGACTGGGGACAGTGGTTCTACCGGCCCGGCGGAGGGCCGGTGTTCGACCTGGCCGTCTACAACATAACCGCTCTCACCGGATGGCTGGGACCGGTCCGGCGGGTCACCGCCATGGCGGGCATCGCCAACCCCCGGCGGGTGGTGGACGGCGAGGAGATCGAGGTGGAGGTGTACGACAACTACCAGATCCTCCTGGACTTCGGCGACGCCGCGTTCGGGGTCGTCACCACCGGCTTCACCATGGAGCGCTACCGGTCGCCGTGCCTGGAACTGTACGGCAGCGACGGCACCATCCAGATGATGGGAGACGACTGGGCGCCGGAGGGATACGAGATGTGGACCAACGACCTGGGCGCCTGGGCGGTCTACGAGGAGATCGACCCCCGCTGGGACTGGACCGGGGCTCTCGAGCACCTGGTGGACGTGGTGGACGGCGCCACCCAGTTGATCCAGCCCCGCCACGCCTTCCATGTCCTGGAGATCATGCTGGCCGCCGACCGTGCGGCATCCACCGGCGCCGCACAGGACCTCGCCAGCACCTTCGACCCGATTTCCTTCGATCCCGACTCGATCTACCTCTCCGGCACCGCTCCGGTCCACGACCGCCGGATCATCCG
>JAPPKR010000243.1 GCA_028819835.1 bacterium
TGACTGGTAACATCCATGAGACTTCCTTTCTATGGGTGAAGCTTGCTCTCACCGCGAAGCGGAACGCATTGACCACCCGCGATAATAACACCCAACACGCTGGAGGGGTAGCGTAGCTGGTTGTGATTGTAGATCGCGTTTTCCCCCATGGTACATGACTGCGTTCAATTCCAAGTATCGACAGGAAGGTAATCATCCCTGAAGCGCCGGCGCCCCGTGAAAGACTGCAGGGCTGAGGACAGTCTGGTGGAACAGGAGCATTAGCCCACGCAAAGCTCGGGTCGGACTACTCGCTGCGCACCGACATGTCGGCCGCCGGTTTCCGCAGCCCGGTTCGATCGCGTGGCAGGCTTCAAAACCGAGGGCGGAGTCTCAGCGCGTTATAGTATCTCAGCAATTCTGAAAGCCCAGTCTCCCCAGAGAGCCGGGAAGGCGCATTCATGGATCGCCTTCTAGGAGACATCGGAGGCGCAGTAATAAGGACGGTAGGCCATGACCGACTCGCACTCGGACAAGCGCGCCGGTGAGCATCACGACCACGACGACCACGACGACCACGACCACGACGACCACGACCACGACGACCACTCCGGACACGGCCACGACGACCACGGCCACGGAGGTCACGACCACTCACACGATCTGCGGGGAGCGAGCAAGCGCAGCCTGACCATCGCCCTGATCCTGATCGCAGGCTTCATGATGGCCGAGGTGGTGGGAGGCATCCTGTCCGGCAGCTTGGCCCTCCTCTCGGACGCCGGGCACATGATCACCGATGCCGCCTCGATCGCGCTGGCCCTATTCGCCATGAGGGTTGCAGACCGTCCCCCGTCCGCGGAACGGACCTTCGGGTATCGGCGAGCCGAGGTGCTGGCTGCCATGCTGAACGCGCTCAGCCTATGGCTGATCGCGGCCTGGGTGATCTTCGAGGCTTATCACCGCCTCCAGGACGTCCCAGAGATCGAAGGAGGCCTGATGTTGGTGGTCGGAGTCCTCGGCCTCCTGGTCAACGTAGCCGCCGCCTGGGTACTGCACCGGTCCTCGAAACACAGCATGAACGTCGAAGGGGCCTTGCGGCATGTGATGGCAGACTTGATGGGGTCGGTCGGAGTGGTTATCTCCGGCATCCTGATTGTCACGCTGAATTGGACGATCATCGATCCGATCCTGAGCGTCCTGATCGCGGCGCTGGTTGCACACAGTTCATGGAGTCTCACTGTCAAGGTGTTCAAGGTGCTGCTGGAAGGAGTGCCCGATCACATCGATGTTTACCGGCTCTGCAGTGAAATGGAGGACGTGGAGGGCGTCACCCTGATACACGACGTGCACGTGTGGACCATCTCCTCGGGTCTCGAGGCGCTCACCGCTCACGTGCTGATCGACCCTTCCTTCGAGGGCGACACCGAGGCGCTGTTACGCGACCTTCGAAGAATCGCCCATGAGGGCTTCGAGATCGACCATGTCACGATCCAGGTTGAGGAGACCGTGACCGGCTGTATCGAGGACCATCACGTCGGCCACCTCCTGGCCCGCTCGCGGCCTCTGGGGTAGCCGCGAAGGCCTCTTAAACACAAAGGCTCCGCTGCTGGAAACAGCAGCGGAGCCTCTTTGCGTTTTAGAGGGAGTTAGTGCCCGTGGTGCTCGTGACCGTCGCACTCGTGCGGATCGTGCACGTGACCAGGCTCATCCCCATGATGCTCGTGAGTATCACACTCGTGAGCATCGTGTTGATGTTCCTCTGCATGGTGCTCGTGATCGTCGCACTCGTGCGAGTCGTGCACGTGACCAGGCTCTTCTCCGTGGTGCTCGTGACCGTCACACTCGTGTGGATCGTGGACGCTCATCCAGTACTCCTTCCCACTGGGGGCTCTCTTATTCCAGTTCGGGGCATCGACACTCCGATGAATCGAAAGTGGAAACGATCCGAACCGTTCTCATTGTACCTTATCAGTCTCTAATGCAAACCATCTCTATTTGCGATGCAAACCATCCTTATTTGCACTTGGGCCCCGCGGATGGCCACCGTTGCTAGCGGGCGACGAAGGAAGCAACGGCTTCCGAGTTTACGTCCACCATGTATTCGACGCCGGTCTCGAAGTCGGAGCCCAGGGGAACGATCGTTTCCAGGACCGGATAGTCCGCCGTGCAAGCAACCTCAGGGTCGGAGACCTCGTGGTGAGTGACTGACACTTCCATCCGGTTGGTCCCTCGCCGGCGGATCTCGTAGCCGTTGAACTGCGAACAACTGCTGCCTCTCGGCATGCCGGAGACGACGCGGAGTTCGTACAGGGGTGGCCCGCTACCCGAAGTCCCCACCTCCGCGCGCTCGATGGGCGAATCGGCGATGAAGGTGTGTCCAAGTCGCGGGTCCGGCAGTGTGAACGTGGTCGTCAACCGGCCGTTGACAATCACCCGGTAGGTGTCGGCAGGCTGCAGAACCGCCGTGATCGGCTCCACCGCGTCGAGTTCCACGAGTTCTGTGTGGCAGGGGATTCCCCAAGGGGTGGGTGGGGGCTGGTACAACGTGACTCTGGCGATGACATCATTGCCGTCGACCTCCAGTCCCTGGTTGCCGGGGCGGGCGCATCCTTCCATGGTGGACTGGTAATAGGCGATCATCAAATAGTGTTCCGGTTCGTTCGGTATCAGGTTCGCCCAGATCACCTCGACGGGGGTCTCCACCCAGGTCCGCCAGTCGGATCCGCCCTCAAGGTCCGCCACAAGGTCCGGCGGGGGCTCCACCAGCACCAGGATCATGCCGACCCTGTCGGGATTGCCGTGGGTGATCACCTCATGAACCGTGTCGTTGGTGAAGGCCAGCCTTCCGTCGGACTCGACTATCTCGGCGCTGATCGAGTACCGGTTGCCGGAGATGATGTCCTTTCGGCTGTAGTGGACCTCGAACTCGATGGGAACCTGGCCCGGCCCGACGATGGTCTGGCGGGCGATGAGTGGTGCGGATCCGTCGGCATAGGAGACGTCCCGCAACTCCACCACCAGGGTTGCCTCAGGAGTTAAGGTCACACGCTCCCGGTAGGTGACGGTGCCGGCAACCGATGCATCGGGTTCCCGGCCCGAGGGTATTTCGAGTACTCCGCCGGATGGCCCGTCTTCTCCCTGGCAACCGGCGGCCGCCATCAACCCGATCATTGTCCCCGCCAACCACAGCGAAGTCTTCGCTTTCATCTCCTCCCCAACTTAGGCGAGGGGACGCAGTTGGGCCACCGGAATATTCGGCTCAGCGTGCCCGCTACCCCTTCCTCACTTCTCGAGGCGCCACCGCCCCCAAGGAGTGGAGCGTGCGGGGTTGAAATTGCAGACGCTCAGGACGCCAGGTTGGCCAGACGCTCCTGGACCACGGCATGGTCGGCGGGTTCGACCGGGTTGGGGAGTTTCTTGAGTTCAGGAACGACCAGATCCCGAAGGACCTCACCCTCCCCGGAGGTGAGGTCCGACCCCGCTATCACGTCGTCTGTTCCCCACATGACGGCCAGCCGGAACCCGTAGTCGGCGACTGCCCGGTCGATGATCTCCCGGAGGGCCTGTTGGGACACCGATCTCTCTCCCTTCTCGGTCCTACACCTGGCCGCCGCCGTGGATCTGGATGGCGGCGCCACTGATAAAGGAAGACTCGTCGGAGGCCAGGAACAGCATGAGGTTGGCGATGTCCCGGGGAGTACCCGCCCGCCCCAGCGCCACCCGCGAGGGGATCAGAGCGAACTCCTCGGCGCTCCCGGTGCTCCCCCGGGCCTGGGGGGTGTCGATGGGCCCGGGCACGATGACGTTGCACCGCACCCCATCTGGGGCATACTGAGAGCTGGTGGTCAATGTGAGTTGGATGACCCCGGCCTTGCTGACACCGTATGGCACGGCGTGAGTGGTGGGGTGTATGCCGGCGCCCGATGACACATTGACGATCGACCCCCCGCGGCCCACCATGTGGGGAATGGCGTACTTGGTGCACAGAAACACTCCGCGAATGTTGGTGTCGAGGGTCAGGTTCCAGACCAACTCGGAGACCTCCGCCAGTGGCGGCGTTCGGATGAGAATCCCCGCGTTGTTCACCAATACGTCCAGCTTCCCGAAACGCTCCAGCGTCTGGTCCACCATGTTGCTCACCTGTTCGGCCTTGGAGACGTCCGTGTCGACGAACAGGGCTTCGCCACCGGCCTCCCCCACCATGGACACCGTGTTCCGCCCCTCGGGTACATTGCGATCCGCCACCGTCACCATGGCGCCTTCCCGGGCGAAGAGGAGTGCGGCGGCTCGACCCATGCCGGTGGCGCCACCGGTGATAATGGCTACTTTGTCTTCCAGACGGCCCGGCATAGCTCCTCCGTGTCTCCCCGCCAGAGAGGTGATACAGTACCTCGCGGGATCGGGATTATACATCTCCACCCCTGCCTGAGCCTGGGTCAAACCCCGCATCCCCAGGGTGATTGAGAGTTGCACCCGGAGGGAGTCTCCAGACCCCGCCGGGTACCCCCGGACCAATTAGTATCGATCGTGTTGTCTCCCGGTGTCCGATCCCGTCAGGGGGGTTTGTGAGAAAGAAGGGCGCTTTGGGCGCCGACGTGGTAGTGGTCGGCGGAGGGATCATCGGACTCTGTTCCGCGCTCCATCTGCAGCGACGCGGATACGAGGTCACGATTATCGACCGAGGACCCCCGGGCAATGGAGCGTCCGGGCACAACGCCGGGCTTTTCTCGATCGGGAATTGCCTTCCCAGCGCCACTCCGGGGGCGATCCGCTCGGTTCCGAAGATGCTCCTGGACCCGTTGTCACCCCTGGCGATCCGGTGGCGTTACCTACCGAGACTGACTCCCTGGTTGACCCGCTTCCTGGCCGCAAGCCGCCCCAGCCGGGTTGAGCAGTTGTCTGTAGCCATTGCCAGCCTGCAGAAACTAGCGGTACGGGCGTACGCCGATCTCCTTCCCATGCCGGACCCGGACTCCGGGCTATTCGAGGGCGGCCACCTCCTCGCCTACGGCTCGGAAGCTTCCTTCAGGAAGGCGGCGTATGGCCTGCAAAAGCGCCGTGCGCGGGGCATCCAGGTTGAGGTCCTCGACGAAACCGCCGTCGCCGACCTGTACCCCGCTCTTTCGGGCCGCATCAGTCGGGGCGTGCTGGTGCCGGACTCCTACTACTTCGACCCACCGACGTTCACCGCCGCGGTCGCCGCCCGGTTCAGAGAGGCCGGGGGTCGATGGCTGGAGCACACGGTGCGGGGTTTCCGGATTGAGGGAGACAGGGTCTCGGCGGTGGAGACCAACGGCGGCCGAGTGGGGGCGTCTCTGGTGGTGATCGCCGCGGGCGCCTGGTCGCGTTCTCTGGTCCGCGCCCTGGGTTTCGACACGCCTCTCGACACCGAACGCGGCTACGGGGTCAGGATTCCCGATCCCGGTATGTCCTTCGACGGACCCCTGATCTACATGGACCGCCATGTCGCCATCACTCCCCTACCGGGCTGGCTTCTCCTGGCGGGCACCGACGAATTGGCCGGCCTCGGCGCTCCCCCCAACTATGCCCGGGCGGACGCGCTGGTCCGGGCCGCCCGGGAACTCTTCCCCGACCTGAACGACGAAGGGGCGGAGAAGTGGATGAGCTTTCGCCCCTCCCATCCCGACTCGCTCCCGGTGATCGGCCGGTCACCCCGCCAGACGAACGTGTACCTCGCCTACGGCCACGGTCACCTCGGCTTCACCATGGGCGCCATCACCGGTGAGTTGATCGGCCAACTCGTCGACGCAGAGGACACCACTGTCGACCTCGAGCCTTTCCGC
Source organism: bacterium (assembly GCA_028819835.1). The sequence goes on from JAPPKR010000243.1 coordinate 5,784, forward strand.
CCCACCCGCTTCAGGATGTTGGGACGCCGGCATCCGCTGATCAGCCTTTGAGAGTTCGGTAGTGTTTGACCCATGATCATTGTCGCCGGGACATTCCGGATGGAGCCAGGATCCCGAGTCCGTTTCTTGGAGGAGGTGGCGCCGATGGTGTCTGCAACCCTCGAGGAAGCCGGTTGCCGTGTTTACGCATTCACGCCCGATCCGGATGACCCCGATCTGATCCGTCTCTACGAGCTCTGGGACCACCAGGAGGCCCTTGACCAGCACTTCGGTTCGGAACATATGGCCGCTTGGAAGGAGCGGGCCGCCTCGTTGCCGATCATGAGCCGCGACATCATGTGCTACACGGTCACCGACGCCCGCCCCCTCGGCTGAGGGCAGGAGAAGAGGGCGCCGGCGTTACTTTAGGGCCACCCGCTCCCACAGACCCCACGCATGTTCGATCCTGTCCCCGCGGACTCCGTAGAGCGTGTCTACCGAAGCCAGGACCCCGTCACAGGAATTCGGCACGATCGTAACGAACTCTCCAATCCGGGGTTCTGTTGACGACTCCGGAAGTTCGACGATTGCATGCTCGGTGTAGAGCCGCACCACCCGGGCGTCGGGATACTCGAGTATGTGTCCGTAGGTGGAGCGGCCGGGAAGCTCGTTGTTGGAGAGTATCCGCCACCCGACGTCGAGGATCACCCGCGTCGGGTTCGGGCGGCTGACAACCGTGCTGATCACCCGCAGTGCACAGTCCCCATAGCCCACCAGTCCGAACTCGACCTTGGTTCCGTCGAAGAAGGAGTAGTTGCCGGGCCGCGCCTCCGTGACCGTGCTCGGGGGACAGTCCGGCCAGGCCCGCATCGCGAACACCGTTCCCCCGACGCTCACCGCCGGGACATCGATTCCGGCCCGGACCAGTCGGGAGACCACTTCTGCGAGAAGCATCTCGGCCGCGTCGACCTCGGTGCATCCCGGGTTGCCGCCCAGGTACGCGGCCAGCCCTCCGAACTCGAGGTTCGGTGACCGGGCGATCTTGATGGCAAGGGCGGCGGCCGGGCTCGGGTCGGCAAACCCGGTCCGAGCTCCCCCGATGTCGCACTCCACATACACCGAAGCCTTCCCGCCCGATGCCTCGGCCGCCCCGGACAGCCCCTCAACCGCCTGGTCGGAGTCGGCAGTGACCGCCAGGTTGGCTCGAGACATGAGCCTCGCCAGGCGGCTCAACTTCTTTCGGTCCACGATCGAGTTGGTGAGCATGATGTCCCCGAATCCGGCGTGGAGCATCACCTCCACTTCCTCCAGGGTCTGACAGGCGATACCGACCGCGCCCCGGGAGGTCTGCATACGGCCAAGTTCGGGGATGCGATGAACCTTGATGTGCGGTCGGAGGTCGATCCGGCTCTCCTCCAGCCGCCGTCGCATGGCGTTGATATTCGCCTCTACAGTATCTACCAACGCCACGAGAAACGGCGTCGACGGGGTGTCCGGGATCAGGGTGGAGATCGGCGCCCCCTAAGCGGCGACGCGTGGATGAGGATGGTCGTCCTGGGGGCCGCAGCTACCGCAGAACCCGAGGAACGCGAAGTGGTGCGGATAGATTTCGAAGCCGTATTTGGCTCTGAGCACCTCGAAGAGAGGTGCGAACTCCGTGTGAGGTATCTCGGTGGTGCTTCCGCACCGTTCACACACAAGGTGTTCGTGGTCGTGGTTAAGGGTGACATGCCATCTTCCCGACTGACCGTTTCGCAGGGGAATGTGATGCACCAACCCGATTCGCGCCAGGTCGTCGAGAATGCGGTAGACGGTCGATGCTTCTATCCGGCCGGCGTTCTCCAATACATGGTCGATGATCATGCGGGCGCTGAGAAAAGGCTCATCGATCTCGGCCAATGCGCGGACCACCGCTGCCCGGGGAAGGGTCAAGCGCAATCCGGCCGCCCGGATTCTCTCGATCATCAGATCTTCGGTGACGACTATGCCGTTGGACATTGACTAAACACAGTATAGCAGGAGCATCGGAATTGCTATTGCAATCTGTTATCATCAGAGTAGATACCCATCTGCGGACATTATCAAGTTCACCTCCCGGTGCGCCGAGGCCTGTCCCGGTCTCGTCCGGTCCTGATCAGGGAGGGTTTGAATCGGCACGGCGTCGGCTCACCCGCCTGATGCAATTGCCCTGGTGACAGTCAGGAAAATGTCGACTTCGGAGGGAGTGGTGTAGTGACAGGTGGAGACGCGGATCGCTGGACCGCAACCGAGGGCTCTAAGCACCCTACCCGAATACACATCCAGATTCCGAGCCCTGACCGCGATGCCGGCCCTGTGGTACAACTCCGCGGCGGTGTCCGTGTCAACCGCGTCGAAGTTGAAGATCGAGACGCAGATCCGGTTGTGGGCGCCGTCGGAGGCGCCGTGGACGCGGACCCCCGGGATGTCCAGCAGTCCCGGTGCGGCGTTCGAGCCGTACATGAACCGGTTCAGAAGGAATGCGTCGTGGCGCGCAGTGGCTTCCATGGCGATAAGGACGGCTTGGCGGCGGTCGGCCGGATCACCCAACTCACCTCCCAACCACTCCAGGTAGTCCACTACCTTATCCCATGCCGCATAGGTGGCGTCCTCCACTGAGCCGAGCTTCCAGGCATGGGGCGGCGCCGCCTCGAGTCTCCAGTGCGGGAGTGCGGCGAGTCGCTCCGAGAGGACTCCAAAGCCGATGCCTTTGATGCCGAACACCTTGTAGGGTGCGAAAATGTAGGCGTCAACGCCCAGGGAGATGACGTCCACCGGTTGGTGGGCCACGTACTGGACGCCGTCCGCGATGATGATGGCCTCGGGACTCAGGGTCCGCGCTCCCGCTACGATCTCAGCCACATCCACGACCGCGCCCGTGTCATTCGATGCGTGTGTGACGACCACCAGATCGGTGCGGTGATCGACCAATGCCATAATATCGGAAGCCGATACCCGACCTGTGTCGCGGTCCAACCGGGCGACGCGTACCTGCTTTCCGAGCCGGTCTCCGAAGAACCGGGCCGCATCGAAGGAGGCCGGGTGATCGAGGTCGGTGGTGACGATGTTGTCTCCTGCTCTCCCCGCCGCCGCGCCGACCGCACGAAAGATAGCGTGCACCGCGCTCATTGCCGGCATCACCACCCGGTCGCCCGCGCCCAGGAAATCACGGACCGATGCAACCCCCCGCTCGATGGAGTCGCTGGCCTGCCTCGACCCGGGACCGGGCCGCCCTATCGCGTCCGGCCATCGGCTCAAGGTCTCCAGGGTCCTCACCGCCTCTCTCAAACGGAGTGACCCGGCTGCTGCATCGAGGTAGACCCGGGGACCCGACAGGGGATCCTGGTCCGGATAGTGAAACCGGCGGCGTATCCGCTGGAGTGTGGGCAGATCGAAGGGCCGGGGTTTCATCACAGGGGCGACAAAACTGGAAGGAATGGCAAAAGTATCACATGACACCAGTTGCAACTGTGGGTCCACAAGAATATAGTGGTGTGCAATAACCCCTGTAGGCAATACGGAGTAGTAGTGATAAAGATGTCATCGGACGACCCCCACGACTCCGCTCCGCATTCAACCGGTAGTCCTCCCGCTCCATCCGGCGCGGGCCACCGGTCGGAGGCGGAGCACCCCTCCCATGCTCATCCCGACGGGCACGGTCACGGTCATGGCCACGGACATGACCACTCCGACGGCCACGGTCACGGCCACGGACATGACCACTCCGACGGGCACGGTCACGGTCATGGCCACGGACATGACCACTCCGACGGCCACGGTCACGGTCATGGCCACGATCATGGTTCCGGGTCGCTCTGGTCGGGGTTCAAGCACGGAGTGAGCGAGTTGTTCGGGACACACTCCCATGATCATGCCGAGTCGATCGACAGCGCTCTCGAGAGCAGCGAACGCGGAATCAGGGCACTGGTCATCTCATTCACCGGGCTGATGGTGACCGCGGTGCTCCAAGCAGGGATCGTCTTCTTCACCGGCTCGGTGGCCCTGATCGCCGACACTATTCACAACTTCTCCGACGCGCTCACCGCCGTGCCTCTGTTTATCGCCTTCAAGCTGGGGAGAAGGGTGGCTACCCGCCGCTACACCTACGGGTACCGCCGGGCCGAGGACATCGCCGGCCTGTTCATCGTTCTGATGATCCTCTTGTCGGCGATCATCGCGATCTGGGAGTCGGTCGAACGGCTATTCAATCCACGCGAACTCGATTACCTGGGCGTTCTCTTTGCGGCAGGAGTAATCGGTTTCCTCGGCAACGAACTGGTGGCCGTATACCGCATCCGGGTCGGCCGCCAGATCGGATCGGCGGCCCTGGTCGCCGATGGACGCCACGCCCGCGCCGACGGGTTCACGTCGCTGGCAGTGGCGGCCAGCGCGGTGGGTGTCTGGCTGGGATTCGAGCGTGCCGATCCGATCGCGGGCATCATCGTCGGCATCATCATCCTTCGAATCCTGTGGTCGGCGGCCCGCGATATTTACTGGCGGCTCATGGACGCCGTAGACCCGGAGCTCGTCGAGGAGGTCGAGAGCGTCACGAACTCAATAAAAGAAGTGCTGAGTGTGAACAACTGCCAGGTACGGTGGATGGGCCATCGGCTCCGCGCCGACATCTCGATCGGCGTCGACTCGAGGCTCTCGGTGGGAGAGGGCCACACCGTTGGGGAAGGTGTACAGCGGATTCTCCAGCGGCAGGTGCGACACTTGGATCAAGTGTTCGTGCACGTCGAGGCTATAGACCTGGTGAAATTCAGGGAGTCCGATCGATTCGATGAGAAGATCGATGCTTCTATCGCTAATGCCGTCCCCCCGGCGAACCCCACCCGCCAGGTCGTCGAGCAAAGAGGGTCCGGCACATGAATTCTACGCAAGGTGCAACCCAAAGGAATGCCCGAAGTTTATCGAACAAGGAGGACAACTATGCCCCTGCAGAACAGAATCCAATGGGCGCGTTGGGTGGCGTATGTCGCCGTATTCGCGCTGATAGCGGCGGCGTGTGCTGACGACGAAGAGCCGGCCACCACCCAAGCACCGGCCACGACTCAAGCACCGGCTACCACCGAAGCCCCCATGGAGGAGCCTGAGGAGTTGCGAGCCGTGCCGACGCTTCGGATCATCACCAAGACGGCCGCTTCCGGACCTCCGAGGTACGAGCAGGCCCGACTGATTGCCGAGTCCTGGACGGCAGCGGGAGTTCCGACCGAGATCGAACCCGTCGAAGACTCCGAGTTGGGCAGGCGCGGTTTCACGGTCAAGGACTTTGATGTCTACATCATCATCTATGACCCCACAACCGACCGGCTGGATCCGGAGAACTTTTTGGCCCGGTTCACCACTGCCAAGGCAGTCATAGACGGCTCGAACCTCTCGGGATACACCAACCCGGCCTATGACGACCTGTACCAGGCTCAGGTGAACGCCACGACCTTCGAGGAGAGGCTGGCGGCCGTGCACGAGATGCAACAACTTCTGCACGACCATCAGCCGCTGGCGCCCTTCATCCACATCGTGATCGGAGGGGCTTACAACAGCGCGGATTGGACGAATGCCACCAAGTCGGTGGGCACACCCGTCTATCACTTCTGGAACGCCATAGGCTTGACTCCGGTCGGCGATCCCGAGCCGCTGGTCATCGGTCTCACCTCGGGGGCGCAGACGCTCAACCCAGTGGTGGCGGCCACTTCGGAGGCGGCAGTCGTCATCTCTCACATGTATGACCCGCTGCTCCGCATCGGACCCGACGGCGACCTGGTCAACTGGGCCGCCTCGGAATACTCTATCGATGGTTCGACCATCTCCGTCACCCTGCGGGACGGGATGACCTTCCACGACGGCGAGGCGGTGACCGGAGAGGATGTGGCCTTCACGTTCAACTACCTGGTCGAGAAGGAGTCTCCGCTGTATGGAGGACGCCTGTCCCCGATCGAGTCGGTGACGGCCGAGGGGAACAGCGTGGAGATCGCCCTTTCGGCGCCCAACGCGGCTTTCGCCACGACGGCGCTGGCCCAGGTGCCCATCCTTCCCCAGCACGTCTGGTCGGCAATCGATGACCCCTCGTCGTTTGCCAATGACGATCCGATCGGGTCTGGGCCCTTCAAGTTCGAGTCGCGCGCCCTGGGCGAGGACCTGCGCTTGGCGGCTCACGCCGATCACTTCAGCCCGCCGGCCGCACCCGGCCTGGTGTGGGTGGAGTTCGGGAGCCTCGACGGAGTCTTCGCAGCCCTCGAAGCCGGAGAGATCGATGTCCTGGGCGACTTCGTCAGTTTGACCCAGCTTGCGATACTCGAAGGGGCTGAGGGAATCGCCATCGAGTCCAACACCGGCCACGGCGTGAACGCGTTGCACTACAACATGCGCCGCGAGCCCTTCTGCGACTTGCACATGCGCCTTGCGTTGTCGATGCTGGTTCCCACCGAGGACATGATCGACATCGTGTACGAGGGCGTGGCGGCAAGGTCCAAGGGGCTCATCGCACCTCCATTGTGGGCCAATCCCGACCTGGATGGGGTCCCCCACGATCCCGACGGGGCGCGAGGCCACCTGGAGGCGGCCGGGTACGTGTTCGGTGACGACGGAACGCTCTACTACCCGCCTTCAGATTCCGACAATCGAGACATGAGCTTCTGCGCATCGTAGGCGTTGCCGGGTAGCTCTACCTGAATAGGATTTGGGGCAGGCGGCCCCCAGGTCGCCTGCCCTGAGTCTTCTCGTATGGATCAATGAGGTATTAGGTGACCCAGTATCTGACCAAGAGGCTCGGGGTAATGGTGTTCACCCTCTGGATCGTGGTCACCGTGACCTTTTTTCTGTTCCGGGCCGTGCCCGGCGACCCCAGCCTGGTGTTGATCGGACCCGAGATCGAAGCCAGTGCCGCCGACTCGATTCGCGAGTCCTTCGGGTTGGACCGGTCCCTTGGGGTTCAGTACTGGTCGTACCTGACCAATGCTCTTCAGGGCGACCTGGGAATGTCCTTCCGCTACCGGGTGCCCGTGTCGACGGTGCTCAGCGAGAAACTCGCCAACACCGCCGTGCTGGTCCTGCCCGCCATGTTGATCGCCTTCGGGCTGGGCGCCCTGCTGGGCTCGCTGACGGCCTCCCGTCCCAACTCTCGCCTCGACCGGCTCATCACCCAGCTTTTCCTGAGCGTCAAGTCGGCGCCTTCGTTCTGGCTGGCCACCATGGCCCTGGTGATCTTCAGCCTGTGGCTGGGGCTCACGCCGTCGGGGGGCATGACCACCCCTGGCGCTCCCCGGGTGGAGGGATTCGAACGGTTCTTCTCTGGTGATGTGCTTTCACATCTGATACTGCCACTGGTGATCCTTGCGGCAATCTTCACCGTGGAACCGTTGATGACCATGCGTACCTCCATGATTGAAATATTGAACGACGATTTCGTCGAGTTCGGGCACGCCAAGGGGTTCTCCCGGTCCAGGATCACTCTTCACGCCGCCCGAAACTCGCTTCTGCCCATGGTGAGCCTGGTCCCGTCGATCGCCGGCCACCTGATCGCCGGCTCGGTGATCATAGAGATCGTCTTCTCCTGGCCGGGAATGGGACGGGAGATAGTGGATGCGGTAAACCGATTCGACTACCCGATGATGCAGGGAACCTTCATGGCCATAGCCGCGCTGGCAATCCTGGTGAATGCCGTCGCCGACATCGTGTACACCTATCTCGACCCCAGGGTTCGGCTGACGTGAAACAGCAGGAGAAGCGGAATGCCCAAGGGGCGGAGAGTATCTCCCGTGACCGCCTGCATCGCCGGCCCAACCCCATCAGGGAGGCGCTGCGGGACAACAGTGTCAAGGTGGGGCTAGCCATCTTCGGCCTGATCGTGGTTGTGGCCGTCTTTGCGCCGGCGATCGCTCCATACGACCCGCAGGAGCGTCTGCGGACTGCAGATGGGGAGATCGCCCGGCTGTTGCCTCCGCAGTGGGACCACTGGATGGGGACCACCAACTTCGGGCGGGACATCTTCAGCCAGGTCATTGTCGGAACCCGCCGGACCATCTCGGTGGGCGCCGCGGCCGCTTTCATGGCGGTCTTCATAGGGGCCAACGTCGGGTTGATCGCCGGTTTCCGGGGCGGGAGGGTCGACAACCTCCTGATGAGGATGACCGACGCCGCCTACGCCCTCCCCTTCCTGCCCTTTGCGATCGTCCTGGTGGGGATATTCGGGCGCACCGACCTGATCCTGGTGGCGGTTATCGGCCTGCTGTTCTGGCGGACCACCGCACGCGTGATCCGATCCCAGGTGCTAACCACCAAGGAACGCACTTTCGTGAAGGCCGCCATCGCCGGCGGCGCTTCTCCCCGGCGGGTGCTATATGCCCACATCGCTCCCAACGTCGTTGCCCTGGCTCTCGTCTACGCCATGCTGCTCATCGCCGAGGCGGTGATGGCAGATGCTTCCCTGAGCTTTCTGGGTTTTGCGCCGCCGGACTCGCTCTCGTGGGGAACGATCATGTTCGACGCCTTCACCTCCCAGAGGATGAGGCAGGCATGGTGGTGGCCGATGTTCCCGGGCCTGGCGCTGATGATCTTCATGTACTCGGTCTACCAGGTCGGCCGAGGACTCCAGCGGGCACTCAAGCAGACCGAAACATCCGACATCGGCGCCACGGCCAGCCGCGACCGCAGGGCGCCGGAACCCACCGAGCCTGCGCCCATGGACGGTTCCCGGACCGACCACTTGGTCTCGGTGGAAAACCTGGCCGTCACTTACCGGCCCCGGACACCCGATGAGGAGCCGATCAGGGCGGTGAAGGGCATCTCCTTCCGGCTCGACTCCGGCGAGATGCTTGGCATCGTGGGCGAGAGCGGATCGGGCAAGACCACCGCGGTCCGCGCCCTCCTCCGCCTGCTGCCCGCCACGGCCGACGTCGACGGCGCCATGTGGTTCGAAGGCCGCGACCTGTACGGGATCGGCGACCGGGAACTCCGGGCGCTGCGTTGGGAGCACCTCGCATTCGTGCCTCAGTCCGCGATGAATTCCCTCAACCCGGTTCAGCGGGTAGAAAACCAGATCGTGGAGGCGATCCGGGTTCACCGCGATGTGACGAAGGCGCAGGCAATGCAGATGTGTGCCGCCGCCCTCTCCCAGGTCGGTATCAATCCGGCTCGCGGCCGCCATTATCCGCACCAGTACAGCGGGGGCATGAGGCAGAGGGCCCTGATCGCTATGGCCAAGGTCCTGGAGCCCACCCTGCTGGTGGCCGACGAGCCTACCACCGGGCTGGATGTCGTGGTGCAGGACCAGATCATGGCCGACCTGGAGCGGGTGCGGGAAGAACTCGGGACGGCGATCATCATCGTGAGCCACGACCTCGCCCTGGTCTCCGAGACCTGCTCGGCTTTGATAGTTATGAAAGACGGCGACGTCGTCGAAGCCGGGCCCACCCACAGAGTGGTGTCAGACCCCCAGGATCCCTACACCCGGATGTTGCTTGAAAGCTCCCACGGTTCGGTTGCCGCGCAGGCCTTTACGCCCAACGGGAAGGCCCCGGATGGATAGCTCCGCGACGGCCGCCATCGACGTAAGGGACGTCACGGTCGTCTACAGTTCCGCCCGCGGCCTGGCAACCCTTTTGAAGAAGCATCAGGTTCAGATCATCCAGGACATCAACCTGACCGTCCGACCCGGTACGGTGTTCGGGGTCGCCGGAGAAAGTGGTTCGGGTAAGACCACTCTGGCCCGGGCCCTCACCGGACTCGCACCGGTCAGCAACGGGTCGATCACGATCCATGGCAGGGAGGTGGCCGGCCTGGAGGAGGCCGCGTGGCGGCCGGTTCGTTCCTACGTGCAACTCATATTCCAGGATCCCTACGACTCCCTTAACCCCCGGTTCACGGTATTCGACAGCGTGGCGGAGCCCCTTCGTTCCCAGGGGGTCAGGGACCGAGCGGAGGTGGAGAGTCGGGTGCGGGCCGCACTTTCGGACGCAGAGCTCAATCCCGACGCCTTCAGCCACAGGATCCCCAGTGAACTGTCCGGAGGCGAGCGCCAGCGGGTGGCGATCGCCAGGGCCCTGGTGCTGGATCCCAACGTGATAATCGCCGACGAGCCGGTCTCGATGCTGGATGTCTCTACACGGGGAGAAATCCTCTCCCTGATACGCAAGGCAGCCCGGGATCGAGGGGTGGCCGTTATCCTGGTCTCCCATGACCTGTCGGTCCTGGAGCGGGTGTGCGAAGAAATCGCAGTCATGTATCTGGGGCGGATCGTCGAGCAGGGCCCCGTGGCGGACGTCTTCGGAAGGCCCCGTCACCCCTATACCAGGGCGCTGATCTCCGCCATCCCGACGGTCGACCGGACCAGGAGGCGGACCCGCACCAACCTGAGGGGCGAGCCTCCTCAGCCCTCAGATCGACCACCGGGGTGCTCGTTCCATCCCCGGTGCCCGCGCTCAGACGACTCGAAGTGCCGTACCCAGATACCCCATCTGGAAGGGAGAAGACACATGTATGCCTGCTGGCACCCGTTGGATAACCCCTCGGAGAGCCGACCGTGACGCTGCACTGTCCGAGATGCGGCGGCTCATGCTCCGGATACGAGGGATGTTCGGCCTGCGCACGAGAGGGTGTGTATGTCAACCTGGCGCCCCCGCTCGCCGATCTCCAGGGATACGACCTGAGCGCCTACCGGGGAGGCCTCTACGAATGGAGGGACACGCTCCCCATAGCTCCCGACGTCCCGCCGGTGACCCTGGGGGAGGGGAACACGCCCAGCGCCCCTCTCCGCATTGATCCAGGGTCCGGACCGTTGGCGATCAAGAACGAGGCGGCCAACCCGACCTGGTCCCACAAGGACCGGGGGATGAGCGCCGCCCTGACCAAGGCCCGGGAACTCGGAGCGGACACCGTGGTGGTGGCCTCGAGCGGGAACGCCGGCGCGGCGGCCGCCGCCTACTCGGCCCGTGCCGGCATGAGATGCGTCGTCCTGACTACCGTGGGGATCCCCCCGGTGATGGAGAAACTCCTGGTCGGCGTAGGCGCCACCCTGATCGGCTATGGGTCCACGGACGAGCGGAACCGCATGCTGGCCGGCGCGGTGAGGGAACTCGGCTGGTATCCCGCCGCCTTCACCGACGACCGCGTGGGAGGCAACCCTTACGGGAACGAGGGCTTCAAGAGCATCGCCTACGAGTTGGCCCGCGACTACGGCGATGAACTCGAGACGGTCACCGTCCCCACCTCGAAGGCCGACCTCCTGTCGGGGATCGGGCGTGGCTTCCAGGAGTTGGCTGAAGCCGGTTTGATCCGGAGGATCCCTGCCCTGGTCGCCGCCGAGGCCTCCACCGGGGCAGCCTTCACTACTGCCCTCACCCGCCCCGATCCGGACTCTCAGGAACGGACCGAGGTGGTGAGGCACGACTCCCCCGCCTGGTCGATCGGGAACACATACGCGTTCTTCCAGGGCCTCCATGCCATCCGGGTTTCGGGTGGGTACGCCATGGCCATTCCCCAGGAGGAGTACCTGGCGGAGAGGGAGCGAGTCGGGCGCGAGAACGGTCTGCACGTGGAGATCTCCTCCGCGGTGGCCATTGCCGCCGCCCGCCGGATTGCTGAAACCGCCTCCGGACTGACGGTTGCGGTCAGCACCTCCACCGGCATCAAGGATCCCGACTTCCCCGATGCAGACTCCCCAGCTCTCACTGCGCTGGAGCCGACCATCGACCGGCTCCGCGCCTGGGTGGAACGCACCCGGTCCAGCCCCCCGCGTTAGATCCGGCCTGCTAGCTTTTCTTCTTGTAGGAAGGCGCGCCACAGCGGTCAGGGGTAAGAGACGTGCTCGCAACCAGTCAGAACAAGATCACAGGTCTTTTGCTGATAACCAGTGCGATTCTGACCGTCGGCACGTATCTGATCACGCCGGGTCTGGCCCTGTCGATCCTGTCGAGACGACTGACCTCATCAACTGGGGGCGGGTGCTTCACGAGAATGCGGCTCTCAGCTTCTTCGCCCTGATCGTGAGCGTTCTGGGTCTGCTGTTGCAGCTCCTGGGGGTGTTCGGCCTCAGACGAGTCACAGCCGGTGACAGCGCTGGTGACACCATCGCCAGGTTCAGCGTCTTGTCTCTGGCGGTGGATTCGTGGTGGCGGTAATCGAGACGGGAATGACCTACACCGTCGTGCAGACCTTGGAGTACGGGGTGGTAGCCGGGGCCGGACCGGACCAGTCCCAATTGCTGAACCTGATCGCCATCACGGTCCTGACCACCGAGAACGGCATCAGCCTGATCGGCTTCTACGCCGTCCTGCTGGGGTTGATGGGACTGGGGATCGGGTTCCTCGGCTGGATCCAGTCCTATTCCTACAAAACGGTCTCCGGGCTGATGGCCCTGGCCTGTTTCGTGTCGCTCACTTTTGCAACCGTGATCAGTCCGTTCTACGGGCTGGCCCACACCTTCTACTACGTGTTCGCCCTGGCCATAGGGCTGGGCAACCTCTGGTTAGCCATGATGGGCGTGGCGCTTTGGAAAGGCATGCCCGAACTGTCCGAGGAGTACTCCCCTGCGTAGCCGGGATCTCGACCCATCGCTCTCGGAGAGTCCCGAGGGCGTGGCGGCCGGTACCTGCATCCAGGTGGTGTACGACCAGGAGGCCGACGACAACATCCCGGATCCGGTTGACGGGGGTTCTCCCGCCTGTCGGCGGGTGAGGGCTTTCCCTGAAGGGAGGCTCCCTTGAGAGGCTCGGAACCCGTCGTACGAAATGGGGGACGGGTGCTGGTCGACCAACTGCGCCGGCACGGGGTGGACACCGTATTCACCGTGCCGGGTGAGGCTTTCCTGCCCGTCCTGGACGCCCTGTACGACGAACCCCGGATTCGCACCGTGTCCTGCCGCCACGAGGCCGGGGCGACCATCATGGCCGAGGCTCAGGCTCGTCTCCGGGGCGAGCCGGGCGTGGCCCTGGTCGCCAGGGGCCCGGGCGCGACACACGCCTCGGTAGGAGTGCACAACGCCGCCGAGAGCAGTACTCCCCTGTTGCTTTTCGTGGGCCAGGTCCCCACCGGCCAGCGGGGTCGGGGGGCTTTCCAAGAGGTCGACATCGAGGGGTTGTTCGCCCCGCTGGCCAAATGGGCGGTGGAGGTGGAAAGCCCCGAGCATCTGAGCGAGGTGACTGCCCGAGCCCTGCGGGTCGCGCGGGATGGCCGTGCGGGACCGGTGGTCGTGTCCGTACCCGAGGACGTGCTGGCCGAGCACGTGTCGGTGCCCGATGCCCCCGCCGCGGCGCCACCGTCGAGGCCTGCTGCCAGCCCCGCGGAACTGGCGGAAATGCGTTCCCTGCTGGAGGGGAGCAACCGGCCGCTGGTGATGGTCGGCGGCGGGGCGTGGGACGCCGATGCCGCCCGGGCCCTGACCTCCTGGGCAGAGCGGAACAATCTCCCGGTGGCGGTGTCCTTCCGACGCCAGGACTTCCTGGACAACCGGTCGCCCTGTTATGTTGGTCACTCCGGCGTAGGGGTGGTGGCCGACCTGGCCGACCGGATCCTGCAGGCGGATCTGGTCATCGCCATCGGGACGCGCCTGAGCGATACGGCAACGAAGGGGTACACACTGCTCAAGCCCCCGAACCCGATCCAGACACTGGTTCACATTCATGTTGACCCCGACGAGTTGGGCCGGGTCTACCAGCCCAGCCTCGCTATCTGTGCGGGAATCCCGGAAACGGTGGCCGCCCTTGCGGCCTCCCCGCCTCTTCCCAGCCAGCCATGGCGGGACTGGGCGGCCGGGGCGCGCGCCAGCTACGAAGCCACGCTCTCGCCTCCCCCGGTCCCCGGCGCGGTGGACTTCGGGCGGGTGGTGACCTACCTTGACTCCCACCTACCCCCGGATGCGGTCCTCACCAACGGCGCCGGCAATTACACGCTCTGGCCCCAGAGGTACTACCGGTTCAAGCGGTACGGGACCCAACTCGGACCTCAGAGCGGGGCCATGGGTTATGCCGTCCCGGCCGCGGTGGCCGCCAAACTGCACCGTCCCGATGTCCCGGTGGTTGCCATCTCCGGCGACGGGGACTTCCTCATGACGGGTCAGGAGTTGGCCACCGCAGTGCAGCACGACGCCCCGATCATCGTCCTGGTGGTCAACAACGGAATGCTGGCCACCATCAGGATGCACCAGGAGCGCGCCTTCCCGGGACGTCCCAGCGGCACCGACCTCGACAACCCCGACTTCGCGGCCTACGCGAGGGCCTTCGGAGCCTTCGGAGCCACCATCGAGCGCACCGAGGACTTTCCTCCCGCATTCGAACAGGCCCTCGATGCCGGGGTGCCCGCAGTGCTGGACATCCTCGTCGACCCCGAGGCGATCCTCCCCCATGCCACCCTCTCCGAAGTCCGCCGACAGGCACAGACAGGCTGAGTCATCCAGACGAAAGAGTCGCGAAAACAAGGTTCCCTTTGGGCTCCCTCCCCCGCCACCACCTGTCCATGGTTGGATGAGTCTGTGCAGCCCGGAATGGGGCTTGTTGCTTGACGCGGTTTTGATCCCTGACGCGGCCCGGGCGGCGCCTGAGCGGACCGGCCTGGTGCTTAGCTAGTTCCAATATGGGCAGTCGGTGGGACAGTTGTCAACCCTCGGACCACGGCTTTTTTGCCAACCTGTGATGAGGTCCATGGCGACTGTCGTCCCCCGACTGCGATACGTACTATCCAAGTCCGGCTGCTACTCCTCCGGTGTCTCCGCCGGCGTCTCTTCAGACGGCTCCTCGGGGGGACTGTCCAGGAGTGCCTTCACCCACTCCATGAGATCCTGGAGCGGCAGGTCGGGGAACTCGGTCTCGATGTCCAGGGGGACGCCCGTCTCCCCGACGTCGATCCCGCCCGGGGTGGTCCACTTGATGGTGGTCAACCTGAAGACGCCCTTGTTATGCAGGTCGAACAGGCGCTGTCCGGTGTTCTTCATGAAGGTGGTTTCGCCAATCACCACTGCTCCCCGGGTCTCCTTCAGCAGCCCGGCCAATAACTCCGCGGCAGATGCGGTATTCCCGTTCACCAACACCGCTATCCGCGGGGTATCCGCCGCCAGGAGAGGTTCGCCAATGCCGTCGATGTCATAGGACTCATCGATGGTGTGGAAGGTCATCACCGGCACCTCGCCCACGAAGAACCCGGCTATCTCCTGCAATATGCTTACCCGTCCTCCCCCGTTGTTCCGGAGGTCGAGAACCAGCAGTTCGGCGCCCGCCGCTTCGGCCAACCGTCCGGCGAACTCCTCGGGCGCCCCACCCGGGGAGGCGTCGAAACTGGTCAACTCGATGTAGGCGATGGACTCGGTGTTGTGCAACTCCGCATTGGTGTACGGAGTGACTATCTCCTCGCGAATCAGGGTGAAGGTGTACTCGTCACCGTCCCTTTCGAAAGTGATGTCCACCGGGGTGTCCACTTCGCCCCGGATCAGATTGGCCGCCTCCCCGAGCGTCAGACCGTGAAGGCGGTTGCCGTCCACGGCGACGATGAAGTCCCATGGCATCAAGCCGGCCTTGGCGGCGGGACCGCCCTCGAAGACATCCAGGATGAAGATGCGGCAGGTGTCCGAGAGCGGGGTGCAGAACGGCTTCCACTCGTCATCCACCGTGATCACCCGGACCCCGATCCCCACGTAGCGTCCTCGATCCTCGATCTCCATCCACTCCTCGGGATCGTGATAGGCGCTGTTGCGGTCCAACGCGGTGACCATCTGGCGCACCGCGGTCTCCGCCAAGCCCCGGAGGGGAATGTCTACCGCGTTCCATGCCCAGGCGCACAACGCCTCGAACGCCATGTCGGGAATGGCACAGTCAAACCGCGGGCGCCTTACATCCGATCCCTCCGCCTCGTTCAGTACCCGGACGGCCGCCTCGGTCACCGGGGCAGCCAACTCCTCGACGGTGACGCCCAGCAAATAACGGGTGTCGATGTACTCGTAGACCTCGCAGAACAGGAGCCACTCATCGGGGTCCTCACAGTCGGAGATCGTGTAGGGAAGATCCA
>JAPPKR010000174.1 GCA_028819835.1 bacterium
ATCGGCCCAGGCTGGTTCGAGCATGGGTCAGGAACGCCCCCCGGAGGATCCCGGCACTGGCGCAGGTGAATATCGGGGGAGAGGCACAGAAGCACGGGGCCCCACCGGACGAGGTCGAGGCGCTGGTGGCGTTGGCTCTGCAAGAGGGCGTGCAGGTGCGGGGGTTGATGGCCATGGCGCCCCGGGTGGACCATCCCGAGCAGGCCCGGCCCTACTTCCGTCGACTTCGCCGGCTGTCGGAGCGATTGGCCGGCCGGTTCCAGGGCATGGAGGAGCTCTCGATGGGGATGACCGAAGATTACGAGGTAGCGGTCGAGGAGGGGGCTACCATGGTGAGGGTGGGTCGGGCTATCTTTGGTGAAGGAACATGAGCAAGAACTTCATGGGGAGAGTGTGGGACTTCTTGGGCTTGGTGGAGGAGGAGGACGCCTGGACGTCCGCTCCGCCATCACCGGTTTCGGTGACCCGTCCCAGCTCCGGAAATGTCCGTCTGATTCCCAATAAGCCCTCCGATGGGCGCAGCGTCTCGGCGCCCCGGCCGGAGTTGCCCAGAATCCCCAAGGAGCCCAGTAAGCCTCCCCCCCTCGATGTGGAGACCGAGACCCTCCAGGTGGACGGATTCGCCGATTGCCCCCACCTGACGTCCTGGTACAAGTCGAACGTTCCGGTGATGCTTGATCTGCGGTTCCTCCCAACGGAGGTGGCCCAGGGGGTTGTCTACTACGCCACCGGCTTGGTCAGCTTCAACCAGGGCGAGGTCTCCCAGGTGGGAGACGGCCTGGTGCTGGTCAGCCCGCCGGGAGTCACCGTCTCGGCCAGCGAGCAAGCCAGGTTGTCCAAGATCGGGATGTGGCCGGCCTCCCCCGGCTCCTGACCGGGAAGGTGGGGACTTGAAATGCTGGGCGGTCTCCTGTGTCAGGTGCTGGACCTTGCTAGGTGGGCGGTCCTCATCTGGGTGGTGCTGAGTTGGATTCCTGCCCCGACGGGCCACCCCCTGCGTGGAGTGAAAGACCTCTTCGATCGCATGCTCAATCCGCTGTTGAGGCCCTTTCGCTCCTTGATCCCCCCGGTCCGGGCGGGAGCGGTTGGTGTTGATCTCTCTCCTCTGGCGCTGTTCGTGGCCATCTACATTCTTCAGCGCATCGTCTGTTAGCGCCGGCGCAGTCTTCTGGGGGACACCGGCGGGCGTCAAGGAGGAAGATGGTTGGTAAAGCGCCGCGGCGATTTTATAATCGAGTCTGCGCTTTGGTCTAAAGATCGGTTTCCACATGCCCCTCACTCCCGATGACATCCAGGAAAAGTTTTTCCGCACCGCGCTTCGCGGATACCACCTGGAGGAAGTTGACGAGTTCCTGGATGAAGTAGCTCTGTCTCTAAAGGAATACGAGGAGCTCCTGGCTGATCGAGACCGGCTAATCGCCGAGATCAAGAGCCAGCCGGCGGCAGGGGACCAGGGAGAGGCTGCCGTAGTGCTGTCGGAGGCCCGCGCCGAGGCGCGCCGCATCATAGACGAGGCCCAGGAGAGCGCCTCCCAGTTGGTGTCCGCGGCCCGGCGGGAAGCGGCGGAGGCGTCGACCGGGACCAGGCCGGCCGCCTCTTCGATGGACCTCAGTGAGCTGGATCGTCGGAGGGAGCGAGCGGCCCAGCTGATGCTGGCCGAGATCGAGCGTTACCGGATAGTGATGTCGGTGGTCAAGTCGACGGTGACCGGTTTGCCCGGAGCCATGGACGACCACATGGCGGAGTTGGACGCGTCCGCCGCCCAGATCCGCGGCCTGCTCTGAGGTCAACCATCCCCGGCGGCTGAGGGGACCGGAAGAACGGCCATGGTGACCGAGAGAGGGTAGTCCCCCACGGCCAGGTACGTCTCTGCAGGCCCTCTTTTCCACTCGGTCGCCAACAGTTCCGCAGCGATCATCTGTCCGTGGGTCTCCATGGCCGCTGCAACCGCCGGATGGCGGGATTCCCAGGTCAGCGAGATACGGTCGGTGACCTGCAGGTTGCTCTCCCTCCGGTGTTGCTGGAGACGGGCGGTGACTTCCCGGGCGATGCCTTCGGTGATCAGTTCTTCGGTGAGGTCGATGTCCAGGGTCACGGTGAGATCGTGCTCGACCGCCGTAGCGGTACCTTCCGGGGCGCGCCGCCGTACTACCACCTCTTCTCCGGTTATCTCTGTCCCTGCTACGTCGACGGTCCCACCATCCAGGAGACGTTGAATCTCCTCTCTTCCGAGGCCTTCTATGGCCCGGGCCACTTCGGGCGTACGTGCGCCCAGTCGGGGACCCAACCGGCGGAAGTCGGCCTTGGCCGAAAGCTCGA
>JAPPKR010000047.1 GCA_028819835.1 bacterium
TGGAGAATCCGGGCTCTGCCTTCTCGATGTTCCAGGACGCCGGGGTGTGGTTGGGTCTGGCCGCGGCCGGCGCGGTGGGGGTGGTGGGATGGGCGCTTCGGACCCCGCGACCCGGCCTGGAGGTGATGGGGTTGGGCCTGGTGATGGGAGGAGCGGTTGGAAATCTTGTGGACAGGGCGACAAGGGGAGAGGGACTGTTGGACGGGAAGGTGGTGGACTGGATACAAATCCCGAATTTCCCGGTGTTCAACCTGGCCGACACGGCCTTGACGGTCGGGGTGGGCCTGGTGTTGCTGTCGGCCCTCCGCCAGAGTATTGCCGCCTCCGGTTCCTGACCGCGGCAAGGCGGCGTCGGGGAGGCCACAATCCCGTGGGCTCCGGGAGTGGACCGTCCCCGACGGGCTTTCCGGGGAACGTGCGGACCGGGTGGTCTCCTCGCTCCTGGAAGTGAGCCGTTCGGTCTCCCGGCGTCTGATCGAAACAGGTCGGGCCATCGGTCCCCACGGGCGGCAGTTGAAGCCGGCCGAGCGAGTGGATGCCGGGAGTCTGCTGTGGATCGGCGATCCTCCCGAACGAGAGATCCGCCCGGAGCCGGTGGACTTCGAGGTGGTCTACGAGGATGAGCACCTGGCGGTGGTGGTGAAACCGGAGGGAGTCGTCACCCATCCCGGCACGGCGGTTCCGTCCCAGACCGGGACCCTGGCGGCGGGGCTGTTGCACCGGTATCCCCAGATCGAGGGGGTGGGGCTCCCCAACCGATGGGGCATCGTCCACCGTCTCGACCGGGCCACCTCCGGATTGATGGTGACGGCCCTCTCGGAGTTGGCATACCGGGAGTTGGGCGACGCTCTGCGCCGGCGGGAGATCAAGCGCCGCTACCTGGCCCTGGTGCATGGGGAGATGGAAGCCGCCAGGGGGGCTGTCGAGGCCCCGCTGGGTCCCGATCCCCGCCGCCGGGGCAAACGGGCGGTGGTGGCCGGAGGCAAATACGCCCTGACCCGGTACCGGACGGCGGGAAGCCAGGGCGATCCCCCTCTCTCGCTCCTCGAAGTCGAGTTGGAGACGGGTCGCACCCACCAGATCCGGGTGCATCTGGCTTCCATAGGTCGCCCGGTGGTGGGCGACCGCCTCTACGGCGGCCGTCCCGATCCGCTGGAAGCGGGCCGTATGTGGCTGCACGCCTTCGAGTTGGAATTCCGGCACCCGGCCGACCCGTCCCGGCAGATGGAGCACCACTCTCCCCTTCCCCCCGACCTCGCTCGGAGGATCGTAGGCTTAACCGGCGGCTAGGGCTACTCTCGGTATTCTCTTGACATCCGACCATCCGGCTCAGGTTTCCTGCTATCGGCACCCCGGGCGCGTCACCCGCCTGGCATGCAGCAGCTGTGAGCGACCCATATGCGTGGACTGCTCGCACGACGCGTCGGTTGGACAGAAGTGCCCGGGCTGCATCGGCCAGAGCCAGCGCAACATAAGGAGGGTGTCCGCCAGGGTGGGCCTCCCGCCGGTCACCGCGGCGCTATTGGTTGTCACCTGCTCGGTCTACGCCCTCACATGGCTGTTTCCGGGACTCGAGAGGGAGTTGGTGATTGAGATGGCCATGTGGAATCTGGGAGTCTCCGCCGGAGAATGGTGGAGGATGGTGACCGCCGTGGTCCTGCACGGGTCGGTGTTCCACATCTTGTTCAACATGTGGGCGCTCTTCGTGTTCGGTCCCCAGCTTGAAAGAGAGTCGGGCTCCCTGCCGTTCCTGGCCTTGTATCTCTCCTCGGCCGCGGTCGGAAGCCTGTTCGTCTACTGGTTCTCGGACCCCTTCACCGTCTCGATCGGCGCTTCGGGCGCCATCTTCGGTGTGTTCGGGGTCTGGCTGGCAGGCGCCTACCGGTTGCGACACACCCCCTATGGCAGACGCCTCCTCTCCCAGTTGGGATTGCTGCTGGCCATCAACTTCGCGCTGCCTCTCCTGGTTCCCAACATCGCCTGGCAGGCGCACCTGGGGGGAATGGCGGGCGGGGCGGTGATCGGGGTCGTGTGGTCGGCGCAGCGGCGGCGTTCCCAGGCCGGTCTGGGACTGGCGGCCTCGGCTCTGTTGGTGGGGGTGCTGGCGGTGGGGGCGGCCCTGTCCCTGGGTGGGGCTATCTGAGCGGATGAGCGCCAACGCCGGCTTTGCCCATCTTCACCTCCACACCGAGTACTCGATGCTGGACGGCGCCTCACGGGTAGCCGAGATCATGGCGGCGGTGGCGTCGGATCGCCAACCGGCGGTGGCGATGACCGACCACGGGGTCCTG
>JAPPKR010000042.1 GCA_028819835.1 bacterium
CCAGGTCGCGGGCAGCCGATAGGAGACCGGTGGCCACCATTGCCTTGCCCGCCCCCCGTTTTCCGAGGAGATCGGGGCTCCCGATCACATATACGACCGGCGCTCCCGCCCGGACCGCCTCCCGGGAAAGAGCGAACGCCTCGGTCAACTCGTCCGACACATCCTCCCACTCGTCCCCGAGGGCCTGGTCGGTCCAGAAAACCAGACCGTCGGAAGTGGTTCCCGGCTCCACACCGGCTCGAGCCAAGCTCTCCCCCCACCCCGGTGGAACTCTCAAATAGCTACGCAAGACGCCTCCGTAGCCTAACGGCGGACGACCCTTGGACTTCGATCACCGCGGTCGGCCTCTTGTCACACTCTTTCCACGACCAAGGAGATCCCCTGTCCGACGCCGATACACATGGTGGCCAGCCCGTAGCGGCCCTCGCGCTTGCGGAGTTCATGCACCAGAGTGGTGAGGATGCGGGCTCCCGAACACCCCAGGGGATGGCCGAGGGCGATGGCGCCCCCGTTCACGTTGAGGACCTCCTGGTCTATGCCCAGTTCATTCCGGCAAGCCACCGCTTGGGCGGCGAAGGCCTCGTTCAACTCCACCAGGTCGACGTCGCCCGCCCCCAGACCGGCCCGGGCTAGAGCCTTCTCTGAGGCGGGGACCGGCCCGATTCCCATCAGGTCCGGGTGTACTCCGGCAACCCCGGCGGAGACCAGGCGAGCCATGGGGGTCAAGCCCGCTTTCTCCAACCCGGCGGCGGTGGCCAGAATCACCCCGGCAGCCCCGTCGTTCAACGGTGAGGAGTTGCCCGCGGTCACGGTCCCTCCCTCTCGGAACACCGCAGGGAGTTTCGCCAGGGCCTCCATCGAGGTATTAGATCGTGGCCCCTGGTCCGAAGCGATCGTGACAAAGGCCCTCTTCTTGGGCAACACCGGCGCTTCTATGGGGACGATCTCCTCATCGAACCTGCCGGCTTGCTGGGCGGCGATTGCTCGGCGGTGGCTGGTCAGGGCGAACCGGTCCTGGTCGGACCGGGTGACCCCGTATTTGGAGGCGACTTCTTCGGCCGTCTCACCCATGCTGATGGGCGAATACATGGCCTGCATGCGAGGATTGACCAGCCGCCAACCCAGCACCGTGTCGACAATCTGCGGCGCACCCACCCCATAGGCCCGTTCGGGTTTGGTGATCACGAAGGGAGCGCGGCTCATCGATTCGGAACCGCCCGCGATCATCACGTCCCCCCACCCCGCAGCCAGAGACTGTGAAGCGGTGATGATGGCCTGCAGTCCCGATCCGCATAGGCGATTGACGGTTTGCCCGGCTGTCTCGATCCCCAGTCCCGCCAGGAGACCTGCCATCCGGGCGACGTTTCGATTGTCCTCCCCGGCCTGGTTGACCGCCCCCCACACCACATCCTCGATGTCTGCCCCGGCCAAGGTCGGGTTGCGGTCCATCAGGGCGGCGATCACGTGTGCCGCCAGGTCATCGGGACGAACTCCCGCCAGTTGTCCTCCGACTCGCCCCATGGGTGTCCGGCAGGCATCGACGACAAAGACTTCGGTCATGGCAAACCTTCCCTGGTTGTGGTAGTTGAATATATAGGCATGTGGGGTGGTTGGGTGCCCAGATGTGTCCCCTGTGGGCCACTGCGTTTTCTGTCCCACCGGTTCTGGATCATCCCAGGCCTGGACAGCTAGCCCGACGCTTCCGCTCCGGCGGCGGTAGACGCCCGGACGTGGCTTCGCAAAGGATGGCCGGTCCGGCAAGGTAGGGGACGGGTATGCTTACCATGAGGGCCACCCGTTCGATTCAAGGAGTAAACAATGACAACCGACTGGAGAGATCTTTCTCTGCGGCTCACCGACCTGCTCGGATTGGAGCACGCCCCCATCGCCATCACCTTTTCGGAGGATCCGGTCGCTGCAGACAGTGGGATAGCCCCCTTCGGAGGCCCGTTGTCAGAGCCCACTCCGGATGGGAGATCAGGCGCGGTTCCGGCTCCCTGCGTCTTCTGGATGCACGCCCACACCCGCACCTTCTTCACCACCCCGGACGATCACGGCAACTGCTCGGTGGGCGAGTACACCCACGGCTTGGTCGAGGCCGGAGACATTCTGAACCGGGAAGATGTGGGAGCACTGCTGGAAGTCGGCTGGGTGACCATGGAGGCCTTTGCCGGGGTTGCGGCCCTGGACCGCCGGCCCTCTTCGATCGTGTACGGACCGCTCGCCGATACCCCGCACGACCCCGACGTCGTATTGCTCAGGCTGAGCCCCTATCAAGCCATGGAGTTGG
>JAPPKR010000119.1 GCA_028819835.1 bacterium
TCTCCGATGGACGGTTCCCTTGGTAAGACCGCCGACTCTTGAAGCCGCTGACGTTGCATAGACGGCGTGATTCAGCCGTCGGCTTCATCGGCCGGAACGGAAGTGGACGATGCTTGGCCGTCTGACCGACTTTGCATCCAGTCCCCGCGGTAAGTGG
Organism: bacterium; assembly: GCA_028819835.1. The sequence continues at coordinate 158 of JAPPKR010000119.1, forward strand.
GTAACCCTCGTCGCCTGGCTCTTCGCCGCCGGTCTATTGATCTCACAACTCCCCATGTTGAACGAGGCCACCGAGAACGAGCAGGCCCTGTTCCTACCCGGCGACGCCGAGGCAACCCGGGCATTCGAGTTCGCGCAGGAACGTTTCCCGTCGGCCGGCACACCTGTTTTGATCGTTTTGCGCGACCCGGCCGGCCTCGGCCCCGCCTCCTACGAGGCTGCGGCCCGGATCGCAGACTGGTTGTCCGGCCCCGAGGCGCCTGACAACGTGGGCCGGGTCTTGAGTCCCGACCCGGCCATGGGTCAAAGGTCCGGCCTGGTTTCTCCGGACGGCACCACCATGTATGTCTTTGCGGAGGTGTTGGGCGAGCCTGCCGAAGATCCGTTCACCGACACGGTGAAGAGCATCCGCGACCGCTCGGCCTCCCTGGGTCTGACCGGCGTGGAGATTGCCGTGGGAGGACCCGGCGGGTTGGTGGTGGACCTGGTCGGGGTGTTCGCCAACATCGACAGCCTGTTGCTGCTGGTGACCGTCCTCCTCGTCCTGGTGCTGCTGATCATCATCTACCGCTCCCCCATCATGGCGGCGATCCCGCTCCTCGGCGTGGGCCTGGTCTTTCAGGTCGCCGGCGCCATCGCCGCCTGGTTCGCCCTCAATCTCGATCTCCCGATCTCCGGGCAGACCACCGGGATCATGACCGTCGTGCTGTTCGGCACCGGAACCGACTACGTGCTGTTCGTCTCGGCGCGCTTTCGCGAGGAACTGACCAGGCACAGCGACCGTCACGAGGCCATGAGACGCACGATGCGGGGCGTCGGCGGAGCGGTGGCCTCGGCGGGCGCCACCATCCTGGTGGCCTGCGCCGCTCTCGGACTGGCGAGCTTGCGTTCCTACCAGGCGCTCGGCCCGGTGATCGCCATCGCCGTGGCCCTGATGATGCTGGCCGCGCTCACCCTCATCCCGGCATTGCTGACCATCTTCGGAAGGCGCGCCTTCTGGCCGATGCAGCCCCGCCTGGACGCCGAGACCGGAAGACGACTCGACTGGCGGCGCAGCGTGTACGGGAGGGTGGGGGCGGTGGTCCTGCGGCGACCAGGCATCTCCCTCACCGTCACGGTGTTGGGTCTCGGTGTGCTGCTGGCAGGCCTGATCCCTTACCAGACCAACTACGACCAACTGGAGAGCCTGCCCGAGAATGCCGAGTCGGTCCGCAGCTTCGAGTTGCTGCGGAGCGGGTTTCCGGCAGGTGAACTCTCCCCCACCCGGCTCTACGTCTCCCTGCCCCCGGGCGCCAACGCGCTCGATCCGGCCTCCCTCCGGCAACTGGACACCCTCACGCTGGAACTCGCCGCTCACCCGGCCGTCGCCGACGCCTCCGGCCCCAGCAGGCCCCTCGGCACCGACGGGCCTCCCGCCTCGGTGCTGCCGGAGTCCATCGCGCAGCGGTTCGTGTCCCCCGACGGGAGCGCCGGCCGCATCGACCTGGTGCTGGAGGCGAGTCCCTTCTCCCCAGAGGCCCTCGACGCAGTGCCCGGCCTGCGCAGCCTTGCCCGCCAGACGGGGGCGTCGCTGGGCCTGTCCCCCGGGAGCCTGCTGATCGGAGGGGACACGGCGGAGGCCTACGACACCCGCACCGCGGCAGACCGCGACTCGATGGTCGTGCTCCCTCTGATCCTCCTGGCCATCGGCCTGATATTGGCGCTGTTGCTGCGCTCTCTGATCGCCCCCCTCTACCTGATGGCCACCATCGCCTTCACCTACTTCGCAACCCTCGGCCTGGCGGTGGCGGTGTTCATCCTGGTATTCGGTCATGCCGGCATCGGGTATGCAGTCCCGTTCTTCCTATTCGTGTTCCTGAACGCCCTGAGCGTCGACTACAACATCTACCTGATGTCGCGGATCCGCGAGGAGGCGCGCAGGTCCCCGCTCAAGCAGGCCACCCGCTACGCCCTGGCGCGCACCGGCCCGGTCATCACCTCGGCGGGGATCATCCTGGCCGGCACCTTCTCCGCGCTGATGACCCTGCCGCTCCAGGATCTCCTGCAACTCGGGTTCGCCGTTGCGGTGGGAGTGCTGATCGACACGTTCATAACCCGCACGTTGATAGTGCCGGCGCTGGTCGCCCTGCT
>JAPPKR010000234.1 GCA_028819835.1 bacterium
TGGAGTGGCTGGCTGAACGCGGTGCCTTGGACCGGGTCGTCATCTCCAACGACGTGTGCTTCCGATCCCATCTGCGCGCCTTCGACGGCGGTGGTTACCCATTCTGCGCCACCGACTTCTTCGACTCCCTGCGACAAGTCGGGTTCGGAGACCAGGAGTTTCAGACGATATTCTGTGACAACCCGGTCCGGCTTTTGGAGCGGTCCTAAATGGTGGCCGCAGCTCCCCGGCCGCCAACATCCCGGGGGGTAATCAGGAATTTTGGCTTTACCCGATTTGGTGGATTCTGGTACGGTTGGGGCTAAGGGGGACTGGCCAGTTCCTACGCGCGCGCGAAGTGGTTATGGGGCCGCTTGAGGGGTTGTCTATCCCGGGGTCACGATCACAGCGGCGGAAGCATCATGAGAGCACCGCCGTGGCCGTCGACAGCCGCTATCAGTTCCTTTTCCCCCTCTGATCGGTGGCGGCCCGAGGAGATCCTTTGGCCGATATCGACTCCGCAAAGAGCCGGAACGCCGAGCCATCCGGCCACTTCGAAGAGGTGCGCGGCGGGGCTTCCTTCCTCGGTGACGAGGCCGGCCGCATTCCAGAGCAGCGGAGCAATGTTGCCGACAGGGTGGGATGCGACGATGACTTCCCGAGGACAGAATCGGGCGGCATCCTCCGCGTTGCGAATGTACCGGAGCCGCCCGACGCCCCAGCCCCCGGCAGCGGGGATCCCGGCGAAGGTTTCACCCTGGGAAGTGATCACTCCATACGTCCACGCATCCCAGTTCGTGGTTCCCACCCGGCGAATGGGACCTTGTTGGCTGGAGGGTGCCGGGTCCAAGTTGTCCGGGTCAAGGTACCAGATCCAGCCGGGGCGGGGGATCACACCGGAAGCGGTAAGGGCTCGCCCCAACTTCTCAAGGTTGCGCAGTTGTCCGTGAGCGAGAGACCTGTCAACCTCCGGATGCTGGGAGATCAAGTCCAACAGCGGAGACGACTCACCGTTGCGCAACGCCGACAGGGCTCGATCGATGTCGGTGGGAGTAACAGGTTCTCCCCAACGTTGTGACATCAAAGCGGCGGACCCTTTCTGAAGATCCTCGATGAGGGTCGCCACCGGCCTGGGGGCCTGTTCTATCGCAGCGGGGGAGAGGTCTTCGAGACCGATGGCCCACGGCCAGACATGTCGCTCGCCCACAGGACCCGGGTACCGAATCATCATGCGAACCACACCTCTCATCCATGGTTCCCGGTTTTGGGCCGGGTCAGGCGCCCGGGTTTCGGTCCTTTGCAATCGCCAATCCAGCTTCGGTTGAGCTTGCACCAGATGGAGCTTTCCATTCTGGTCGGCCATCCACTCGATGTGATTGCACTCGATCTTCTCAGCGGTGGCTCTGCTCAGAACGGCGATCCGGCGGAGTAGGCGGGAACCTAGGGGTGAAGAATCCGCCTGGACTTCGTCGTCCCGGGTGACGACGGCAATGTGGCCTCTTTCCCAGCCCCCCACCAACCCGGCGGGATGTCCCGGCGTGCCAATCACCTTTACAGCCCCGTTCTCTTCTACGGTGGCAACTCCACCGTAGGTTGGTCGGATCTCGGGTTGGACGAGCACAGCCATGCCCACCTCTTGTGGAGATGTCCCCGTTACTACTCCCCTCTTCAGAGTGTTCGGGTTGAAGACCGAGGCCCAGCAGCCGATCACGCACTGGGTGAGTTCTTCGGGTTTTATCCCCAGATAAGAGGAGAAGGCTCCGGCCCAGATGCTCTCTCCTTCCGCCCTACTCGATGAGCGCACCACCAAGGAATCTCCAAGATTCCGTGTTTCTTCCGCCAGGTCCTGGAGTAGAACGGGCGGCGGGTGATTGTAGACGGCCGTTCTGGCTGCGCCCGAGTTATCGGTTGATCGGAGCATGGCTTCTCCGGCTCCGATGACCGGATCGGAGACACCCACCGAGACTACGAACCCGTCGAGAACCGGCAGACCCCGGGCTCTGGCTCTTGCCAGCCGGCTGGCTTTTGCTCCCACCAGGGCGGGATTCTGTGCGTCGGCCTGGTCGAGCCAGACCAGACGGGCCCCTCCGGCCATGTCAGTCCACGACGATTATCTCGTGAGACTTGTAGGACGAGACCATCTCGATCCCCGTGTCGGTGACATACAGCATCTCCTCGAGACGCACCCCGAAGCGGTGGAGCTTTCCGTGCTGGGTCTCCAGGGCAAAGGTCATCCCGGGCTCAATCTCCACGGGATGGTCCAGGGACCAGATGCGGGAGATCACCGGCGGGTCGTACTGGGCCA
>JAPPKR010000285.1 GCA_028819835.1 bacterium
GCCGGTCCCCACACCCCTTAGACGACAATTCACCATCGTGGCGCCCGGCGGTTCAATCGCCGTCCCGGAGGTTGTCAAAAAAACAGGCACCCGCCGGTTGACTCTGTCACAAGGGCAATTCATATTGGTAGGAGCCAAGCACCCACGCGGTCCGTCCCAACGTCGTTCGGACTGTGCGTCGGAGGTAACCGGTACCAACTGCGGGGATCTATATAGTGAACGATACGGAGAGAGGATGCACAACCAATCCATGACCACCACGAAGCTCAGGCACGTACTCGTCGCGGTGACTTCACCCGACGAGCCAAGTTGATCGTGGATTCATCAACCAGGGCGTTCACCCAGACGGAGAGTGACGGCTTGCCGCCTAAAGGCAAAGAAAGTCGCGCCATCGAGGTCGCTGCATCGGGTGTCCAGCCAAAACCGATGGAGCGGATCGCAAGATTCCAGGATTGGGTGGAGGCCACCGAGGACCAGATTAGAGAAGAGTTCCAACAAGGTACTGCCGACAACTGGCCCCAGGGTTAGTGGCGGGCGTTCCGGATTGGCCTCGGCGAGGCGCCGTTTACTGGGTTGCCCTACCGCCTCCCCGAGGTTCTGAACCTGGATACCACAGGCCAGCTCTGGTGGTTTCTAAGGACGCTGGTAACAGAGCGGGACGAACGGTGATTGTGGCACCTATCAGTAGAAGTTCTCGGTCGTACCCTGAGCATGTGGAGATTGGTGTTGGTGTAGTCGAAGGATTCGCGCTCTGTGGGGATTTGCACACGGTTAACAGGAGCCAACTGCGTGATTTTCAGGGTCGGATCGACTCTCCTACTCAGTCACGGATCGACACTGCTCTGAGATCCGCTCTCGCGCTGGGTTAAACCGAGGCTTCCACCAGGGAACGAGGACCCAGGGTGGGCCACCAACCTACAGGCCCCGCAGTAGCTCCCTTCTAATGCCGGCCACGTAGGTGATGGTCGGGTTGACCACCTGGGTGGCGCGGGCTTCCAGAACCTGGCTGAGCAGCAGCAGGGCCTCCTCCGGCTCGATCCCGTAATCGGCGTGCAGCCATCGAATCAGTTCCCCGGCGGCGATCCGAAGGGCTCTCTCCGCCGGGCGGCCGGAGGCCACCGTCATGATTCGCTCTGGTGTAACGATCCGGGGCCAAGTCATCTCTTCGGGGCGGTCCATGAGTTCTGCGCGGAGGCGGATCACGCCCGATGTCTCGATGGCAGATCCTCCTATCTCGCCGTCGCCCTGGAGCGCGTGGACGTCGCCGATGTGCAGGAGAGCGCCGGGGACGTTCACGACCAGTCGCACCTTGGCGCCCGGGGCGACCTCCTGGACGTCCATGTTGCCTCCCCACTCCCCCACTCGGAGGTTCGACTGCGCCTCGTGGGCGGGAGCCACGCCCACCATCCCGACCATGGGCTGGACGGGGATGGCCAGCCTCTCGTCCCAGATCACATGGCCTTCCCGGATCGGGACCACCCGGGCGGTGGGCAGGTTGGAGGTGGTGACCGGCGTCCGGGGAAAGAGCAGGTTGTCGCCTGCGAACATCGTGTATCCGACCGGGGCCAGTTCCAGGGCCTCGATGGAGACCTCCACCGCCATGCCGGGCTCTGCGCCCCGGACCCAGACCGCACCCGAGGAGGGGTTGCCCCGCTCCACCGCGTAGGGCTCGTGTCTCAGCCACTCCTCCCGGAGGTCGGGGGGTACCACCGAAAGGTCGGGGCCGCGGCTCATGTGGGAGGCCACCTCGAATGTCTCGCCGGGCTCCACCCACAGCGTCGGCGGGTTGTGGGGGCTGGTCTCGTAATAGAGCGGCGACGGGCCCTGGCGCTGGATCATGTTCGGAGTCCCTTCAGGATCTCGTGGCGGACGCCTGCCACATAGGTGATGGTGGGGTTGACCACCTGGGTGGCCCGCGCCTCCACCACCTGGCCGAGCAGCAGGACGGCCTCCTCGGGCGGGAGGCCGTAGTCGGCATGGAGCCATCGGACCAACTCGGCGGCGGCGATCCGGAAGGCCCTCTCGGCGGGGCGGCCGGACCCCACCGTGATTATTCGCTCTGGTGTAACGATCCTCGGCCAGGTCATCTCGGCCGGGCGGTCGGCCAGTTCGATCCGGAGGCGCACCAGAGCCGATGTCTCGACCGCCGAACCCGCTATCTCGCCGTCGCCCTGGAGCGCATGGACGTCGCCGATGTGCACCAGGGCGCCCGGGACATTGACCGCCAGGCGCACACCGGCGCCCGGGCCGACCTCCTGGATGTCCATGTTCCCTCCCCACTCC
>JAPPKR010000096.1 GCA_028819835.1 bacterium
TGGAACTCTTGATGAACAGCCGTGCTTGCGGCATCCCGTACAGCCCCTGTGCCCAGGGGAGCCACATGCTCAGTTCGGGCATTGACTCCGTCACCGCTTCCTTCAGCGGCCGGGCGTCGCCGGACCGGAACCGGCGAAGCCAGAGCCGTTCGGTGGGAATCGTGGGAGGAATGGAGTGGAAGACGTGGTTCATACGGGGTTTCGATAGTTGAGGGCTTTCCTGCCATGATGAAGATTATGTGGGACCGCCTTCAATTCTCCTCCGAGGCTCCGACCGTTCCTCATGAGAGGTTGGCAGCGGTCTTGGCTCCCATTTTCGCAGACCGGGACGGAATTCTGCGACTGGTCCTCACCAAACGGTCCCGAAATCTCAACAGCCATGCCGGGCAGATCGCTTTTCCTGGTGGGAAACCCCATGACGAGGATGCGGGTCCGGTGGAGACGGCTCTCCGTGAGACCCATGAGGAGGTAGGCATCCATCCATCAGATGTGGAGGTGCTGGGTTTCCTGCCGGTGATCCGTACGGTGCGTTTCGCCCTGCCCATGGTGGGAATCGTGGCCCGGATCCGGGACGAACCGGTCTTTCAAGCTTCGCTGGAGGAAGTGGAGAGAGTTCTGACTCCTTCTCTAGAGACGCTGGCGGCCCCCGAGAACTGGGTCGTTCGGAGTTGGTCCGGCGTGCCGATCTGGTTCATGGACGTCTCAGGGGAGTGGCTGTGGGGAGCCACGGCGTACCTGGTGAGGGTCATGTTGGGACTGCCGGTAACGCCACGACCTGCCGATCTGACCGCCTAGAGGGACAACAGATCCCTGGGGGGCGGTTGCCGGGAGGCCCCGAGCCGCAGCAATCCCACGGTCAAGCCGTCCGAAAGCGCCTCCCATGAGGCCTCGATTATGTTGGGATGTACTCCCACTGTCCCCCAGGAGGTGACGCCGTCGGTGGTTTCGATCAGCACCCGGACGGTGGCGCTGGTGCCGTCGGCGGAATCCAGCACCCTCACCCGGTAGTCGATCAGGCGGAGGAGGTCGAGTTGCGGGAAGGCGGAGATCAGAGCGGCGCGGAGGGCCTGGTCCAAGGCGTGGACGGGCCCGACCCCGGTACCCGCGGTGCGGTGACGGGTCCCTCCGACTTCCACCACCACCTCGGCCTGGGAGACGACCTCTCCATCGGCGCCGTCATGTTGGATGGAGACCGAGAAGCTGTGAGCCGAGAAGAGATTCCGGTTCCAGCCGAGCGTGCGTCTCACCAACAACTCGAAGGTCCCGTCGGCCGCTTCGAACTGGTATCCGCGGTGTTCCTTCTCCTTGATGCGACCGAGCACCTCCCCGGCCAGATCCTGGGACACCGACAGCCCCAGCGAGGCCGCTCTCCGGATCACCGCCGCCCGTCCGGCCTGCTCGGAGATGACCATCCGGGTGTGGTTCCCCACCAGGTCGGGACGGGTGTGCTCGTAGGCGTCGGGTCGGCGGGCCAGGGCAGAGGTGTGCAAACCGGCCTTGTGCGTGAACGCCGAGGCGCCCACGTACGGGCGGTGAGGTTCCAGGGTGATGTTCACCACCTCGGCTATGTGATGGGAGATGGAAGAAATCTGGGAGAGGCGCCCTTCGTCCACCACTGGAGCGCCCATCTTCAGCACCAGGTCGGGGATGACGGTGGACAGATTGGCGTTGCCGGTCCGCTCGCCATAGCCGTTTATACAACCCTGAACCTGCCTCACCCCCTGCGCTGCGGCTCCCAACGACGACGCCACCGCACATCCCGCGTCGTCGTGGAAATGGACTCCCAGGTCGGCTCCGGGCAGAGCCAGGCCTATCTCATCGATGATCCTGTTGATCTCTGCGGGAAGGGCCCCGCCGTTGGTGTCGCACAGCACCAGCCGCTCGGCGCCCGCCTCCCATGCCGCCTGCAACACCGCCAGGGCGTAACGGGGGTTGGTGCGGTAGCCGTCGAAAAAGTGCTCGGCGTCGAAGAACACCCGTCTGCGGTGTGACTTCAGATACTCCACCGACTCGGCGGCCATGCGGATTCCCTCGTCCAGGTCGGTGCGAAGCGCCTCTCGGACGTGGTAGTCCCAGGACTTGCCCACGATGCATATGACCTCGGTCTCCGCCTCCAGCAAGGCGCGTATCTGGGGATCGCTCTGCACCTTTCGGGAGGGACGACGGGTGGATCCGAAAGCGGTGAGCTGGCTATTGGACAGGGACAACTCCGTCTTCGCCCGGGCGAAGAACTCGTCATCCTTCGGTAAGGCGCCGGGCCACCCACCCTCTATGAAGTGGA
>JAPPKR010000051.1 GCA_028819835.1 bacterium
GACGCCGCGAGGTCTTGACCAAGCTTTCGAGCCTGGTTTTGGTGGTATCCGGCCCCTCGGGGGTCGGGAAGTCGACTGCGCTGGCCGAGTTGGCCGAGTTGGAAGAGGTTGAGGTGGTTGTCTCGTTCACCACCAGGTCCCGCCGCCAGGACGAGACCGACGCGGTGGATTACCACTTCGTGGACGAGGAGACCTTCCGGGAGATGGTGAGCCGGGACGGGTTCTTGGAGTGGGTCACCTACGACGGGCATTTCTACGGCACTCCCCAGCGGGCTGTCGAAGAGGTCCTGGAGCGGGGAAGGGTGGCTGTGCTGGAGATCGAGCGGCAGGGAACATTGGCCGTCAAACGGACATTCCCCCAGACGGTCGCGGTGCTGCTGGAACCCCCTTCACGGGGTGACCTGGAGGCGAGATTGCGCTCCCGGGGCGCGTCCGGTGAATTCCTGGATCGCCGTCTGGCCCTGGCGGAGCGGGACGACCCGATGCGAGGCGACCTGTACGACGAGATAGTGACCAGCGCCGAAACAAGCGAAACCGTGGAGGCTTTGGTCCGTATAATCGGGAGTCGTTACCAGCCTTCGGTGCCGGACTAACTTGGAGAGGCGGCTTTTGGGAATGAAAATCGAAGAAGTAGTTGATCGGATTGGAAATCGATTCTCGTCCGTGGTGGTGTCGGCTCGCCGCGCCCGTGACATCCAGGGGTACTACGCCCATTTGGGACAGGGCATCGGAAAGTTCATCCCGCCCCAAGTGCACACCTACGCCCGGAAGCCCTTGACAATCGCCATGGAGGAGATTGTGGAAGGCAAGGTGGTTTTGGGTTCCGCCGAGGACTCCGAAGAGAGCGAAGACCCCGAAACCCCGGAACTCTGATGATCAGGGGCCGCCGTGTCCTGCTGGCGGTGACGGGGGGAGTGGCAGCCTTCAAGGTGGCCACCCTGGCCCGGATGCTGATAGACCATGGAGCCGAAGTGCGGACTGTCATGACCGCCTCATCCCTCAGGTTCCTGGGCGCCAACACCATGGCGGCTATCACCGGCCGGCCGGTGATCACCGACCTCTTCGATTCTCCTGATTCGGTCAGTCCCCACACGGAGGCCGCCGAGTGGGCTGACCTGGTGGTGGTGATCCCCGCCACTGCCGCCTCCCTCTCCCGGCTGGCTCATGGTCAGGCTTCCGATCCCGTCTCGGCAACGGTGATGGCCGCCACCTGCCCGATCGCCGTGGCTCCGGCAATGCACACCGCGATGTGGGAGCACCCGGCGACCAGACGCAACGTGACCACCCTCCGATCTGACGGAGTGGCAGTGCTGGGCCCGGTGAGCGGTCGCCTGGCGGGAGGTGACAGGGGAGCGGGCAGGATGGTGGAGCCCGACCAGATCTTCTCAATGATCGAGGCCATGTTCGAAGCCCCGCTGCGGGGAGTCCGGGTGGTCGTGACCGCGGGGGGAACCCGCGAGGCTATTGATCCGGTCCGCTTCTTGAGCAACCACTCCTCGGGCAAGATGGGCCACGCGGTTGCTGGCGAAGCGGCTCGTAGGGGAGCGGAAACCACCCTGGTCACCTGCTCTCGCCTGGAGTCGCCTCCCGGTGTGAAGCGCGTGGATGTGGTCTCCGCCCACGACATGGCCGAGGCGGTGGGCTCCATCGAAGCGGATGTGGCGGTGATGACCGCCGCGGTGGCCGACTTTCGTCCCAAGACCGCCCAGGCGAGCAAGTTGGCCCGAGGGGATGGGCTGAGGAAGTTGGAATTGGAGGCCACCCGTGATGTGCTGGGCGAGGTCTTGGCGCGAGAAATCCGTCCCCGGGTGGTGGTCGGATTCGCCGCCGAGACAGGGGGCGTGGAGAGGGCTGTCCGGAAGGCGGAGTCAAAGGGCGTCGACCTGATGGTCGCCAACGACGTCACCATTCCCGGGTCGGGCTTCGAGTCCGACAACAACCAGGTCGCCCTGATCCGACGCGGCGGCGAGACGGAGTCCTGGCCGCTCCAGCCCAAAGTGCGGGTTGCCGAGCGACTTTGGGACGAGATCGCCCTTATGCTGGAAGAGAACTGACGGAGGGTTGATCTTGGGCTCGAGAATCTGGTCTTTCACGTCCGAGTCTGTTGCGGAAGGGCACCCTGACAAGGTGGCCGATCTCATCGCCGACCGGATCCTGGACGCGGTGATGGAGGCATTTCCCGGCTTTCCCCGGCCCCGCGTGGCGTGTGAGGTCCTGGTAACCGGCTCCCGCGTGATACTTGCCGGTGAGACGTCCCATGGCCTCGATGACGGAGTAGTGGAGGACACGGCTCGGCAGGCGATCTCCGATGCGGGCTACGGACCGGGCGATCCCGAGTTCCCTTGCGACGCGGTGGAGGTCATCAACCTTATCCAGCCCCAGTCCCAGGAGATCTCCGACATGGTGGTGGGGGCGGAGATCGGAGCGGGGGACCAGGGGATCATCTTCGGTTTTGCTTGCGACGAGACATCCCCGCTCATGCCTCTCCCCATCCATCTGGCGCACCAACTGGCCCGGCGGTTGGCCGAGGCGCGCCGCCTGGGCATCATTGACTACCTGCGCCCCGACGGGAAGACTCAGGTCACCGTCGAGTACGAGGGCCGGCGTCCCACGAGGGTCACCCAGGTGGTGGTTTCTGCCCACCACCAAGACGGTGTGGACCACCGGACCCTTCGGGAGGATATCGAGCGGGAGGTGATCCGACCGGTGGTCCCGGCCGACCTCCTGGGGGAAGACTCCCGCTTTCTCATCAACCATTCGGGCTCCTTTGTCGCCGGGGGTCCCGCAGCCGACACGGGGCTCACCGGTCGCAAGCTGGTGGTGGACACCTACGGGGGATACGGTCCTCACGGTGGCGGGGCCTTCTCGGGCAAGGACCCCACCAAGGTGGACAGGTCGGCTTCCTATGCGGCCCGCTATGCCGCCAAGAACCTGGTGGCGGCCGGCTTGGCCCGCCAGTGCTCCCTGCAGCTCAGCTATGTGATAGGCATGCACGAGCCGCTCTCCCTCCATGTGGACTGCTACGGCACCAATACGGTGCCCCTCGAGTCCTTGGAACGGGCGCTGGGCGCAGTGCTTAGTTTCCGGCCGGGAAGGATGATCGACGACCTCGGCCTCTGGGACATACGGTTCAGCGACACCACTCTCTACGGGCACTTCGGACGGGAGGACGCCGGGTTTGCCTGGGAGAACACCGATCTGGCCGAGCGGCTGAGGGCCGAGGCGCTTTCTCTGTGACTTCCGCCGTCCGGGTAGTCCCGGCGGTGGCTGCCTTCGACGTGGACCAGGGATTCTGGTATTCGGTCCCCGCCCATCTGTCCCGGAGGGTCGGCGTGGGCGCCAAGGTCCGGGCGCCGTTGGGAGGAAGCCACGTTCACGGATACGTGGTGGAGTGCGGCGACCGGTCGCCCCACAAGCTCAAGCCGGTGTCCTCCGTGAGTGGCGACCTGCCGGTGTTCGACGGACCGTTGCTGGCCGTATGCCGATGGGCCGCCCATCACTATGTGACCCCGCTGTCCACCATCCTGGCGAGGACCGCGCCGCCCAATGCTCCCCGAACAGTTCCCCCCGGCCGGGAGGACTCGACCCTCTCTCCGCATCTCGGTGATGACCATCCCGCGGCCAGGTTGGGTGAGGATGTGGCGGCGGGACGTCGGAGAAGGCCGGGGTGCCTGCTCATCAATCCTTCGGACCCCGAGTGGGTCGGGCCTCTGCTGGGCCCCGCGCTCGGCGCCGGGCGATCGGTGATGGTTGTGGTGCCCACCGCCCTGGAGGAAGAGCGCACGACCCACCTGATTCAGGAGACGTTTCCCGGTCGGGTGCTGGGCGCCAGCACCCGTCATTCGGATCGTCAGAAGACCATGGTGTGGGGACAGTTGGCCACCCGGGGCGGGATGGCGCTGGTGGGGACCCCCGGGGTGGCATTCTGGCCGATGGCCGCCCCGGGCTTGGTGGTGGTGGTCGAGGACGGCCGTCGCGCGCACAAGAGCCGTCGCTCTCCCACGGTCGGTACCCGGCGGATCCTGAGGGAGAGAAGCATCCGTGAAGGGGCGGTACTGGCTTCGGTGGGGGCGATGCCGAGCGTGGATGTCCTTGCGCTGGGGCCCGATTTCTTTTACAGTCGTGGGCGCCGAAGGCTGTGGTCCCACATCGAGGTGGTGGACAGGAGGGAGGGCGGGAACCATGGTCTGTTCCATCCTCGGACCCTGGCGGCCCTGCGGGCGGTGAACTCGCCCAGCGGGGCTTTCGTATTTGCCCATCGACGCGGGTTCGCTCCCGCCATGCGCTGCGGAGCCTGCCGCACCTTGCGCCGGTGTCGGAGTTGCGGCGGTCGGGCGGAGAGAGGGCCGGCCTGTCAGAGGTGTGGAACGGAGTTGGGCGTCTGCCAAAAGTGTGGGGGAAACTACTTCGAACCGCTGGGCGCCGGGGTGGAACGGGTGCGCGGTGAACTCAAGCGGCGTCTGGGTGGGAGCCTGGTGGGAGTGGTGGGAGGGAGGGCGCCGATCGCAGTGGGCACCGAGGCCTCCCTTGCGGGGGCGGAGCAGTTCCAACTGGCGGTGGTTGTGGATGCCGACGGGCTGTTGCATGCCCCCCACTACCGGGCGGAGGAGGAGGCGCTCAGGGTGATGGTCCGCCTGGCCGGACACCTCTCTCCGGGAAGCGGGCGCAGGCTGATGGTGCAGACCTCCTCTCCGGGTCATCGGGTCCTCTCCGCCCTGCGCAAGGGGGAGAGTGTCGGCTTCCTCCAAGAAGAGTTGGACCGCCGGGTGGAAGCAGGTTTTCCGCCGCAGGGTCAGCTGATGGCGGTCGAGGCGCGGGGCGCCGATCCGGGGAGAGCCTCCGACCGGCTTGCTATCGAGATGACGGGGCTTGGGGACCGTGGAGTCTCGGTGCACGGCCCGGCGGAGTTCGGATCGGGACTGCGGTGGTTGGTGGAGGGGAGCGACCTCTGGGTTGCCAAAGAAGAGATGCGGGTTCTGGCTTCCCGGTGGCGGAAAAGGGGACTGGCGGTGCGGATCGACGCCGATCCCATCGACTTGTAGGATCATCAGGGACTCATGGCCATACTTCCCATCCGTGTTTTCGGTGACCCAATACTCCGTTCGGTGGCGACGCCGGTGACCGAGATTGACGGAAGGATCAAGAAGTTGGTGGACGACATGGTCGAGACCATGTACGACGCTCCCGGTGTGGGGCTGGCCGCACCCCAGGTCGGTGTAGGACGGCGGGTCTTCGTCTTCGACATCGACGATGAACTGGGGCCTCGGGTGGTCATCAATCCGGAGTTGATGGAGACCGCGGGGGAGTGGGAGTACAACGAGGGGTGTCTCTCGGTGCCCGAGTACTTCTGGCCCATCCTCCGCCCGGCGATGGCAGGGGTGAGAGGAATGGACCTGGACGGAAACGAGGTGACATACGAAGGCGATGAACTGATGGGCAGGGTCCTGCAGCACGAGATGGACCACCTGAACGGGATGCTGCTGCTGGACCGTCTCAACCGCGGCGAGCGACGGAAGGCCCTGCGGGAGATCAGGGAAGCGGCCTTGGGGTAACCGGGAGCGCTTCACCGCCGGGGCGGGTGGTCTTCCTGGGTACCCCCGTGGCTGCGGTCCCCGCTCTCCGAGCCGTGGCCGCGACGGCCGATGTGGCCCTGGTCGTAACCCGTCCGGACCGGAGGCGGGGGAGATCGGGGAGGAAGACGGCCTCCGACGTCAAGAAGGCAGCCTTGGAACTAGGTTTGGCCACGGCCTGTCCCACTGACCGGGCCGGACTCGGAGAGGTCCTGGAGTCGGTCGGTCGCTTCCAGTTGGGAGTGGTGGTTGCCTACGGGATGCTGCTCACCCGGTCGATGCTGGTACGCGCCGAGTCGGGGTTCGTGAATGTTCACTTCTCGCTGTTGCCCCGCTGGCGGGGCGCTGCTCCGGTTTCGGCCGCCATCCGCGCCGGGGACGCGGTCACCGGCGTGAGCCTGATGCGCGTCACCGAGGGCCTGGACTCGGGGCCGGTGCTGGCCACCGCAACCCATCCGATCACCGAGAGGGACACACGCGGGGGACTCACCGAACGTCTCTCCCATCTGGGCGCCGACCTGTTGGTCGCCAACCTGGACGGGGCAATCTCCGGGGAGGTGGCAGGGACACCCCAGCATGAACCTGACGCCACATACGCTCCCCGGCTGTCGGCCGGTGACGCCGGCTTGGACTTCACCAGGCCTGCGCAGGAACTTGCCCGCCAGGTGAGGGCGATGTCTCCCCGCCCGGGGGCCTTTGCATGGTGGGGGGAGACGCGGATGCGGGTGCTGGACGCTCGATGGTCGCCCAACCCTCCCACGCCGCTCGAGGCTGGTGGGCTGGCTCTGGCGAGGGGAGGCCTATGGTGCGGCGCCGGAAGCGGGGCCCTGGTCTTGGAGGTCGTCCAGCCGTCGGGAAGGCGGCCCATGCGGGGTGCGGACTGGGCGAGAGGAGTCCGCGGCGGGCTGGGACGGTTGTCGGGGGCCGGTCCATCCCAGAGTTAGTCTTGGCCGCGTGAGCAGGAAGATTCGCGTGGCCCCCTCGGTGCTGGCCGCCGACTTGGGGCAACTCCGATCGGAGATGGAGAGAGTGGACGGCCACGTCGAGATGTTCCACCTCGATGTGATGGATGGCCTCTACGTGCCCAATCTCACCTTCGGCGCGCCGGTGATCGAAAGAGTCCGCCCCGCAGTGGATGCCTTCTTCGACTGCCATCTGATGGTTTGTGAGCCGCTCGGGTTGTTCGAAGCCCTGGCGAAGGCGGGCGCCGATCATGTCACCCTGCACACCGACGTCTGTCCCGACCCGACCGAGGCGGGAAGCCTTGCCCGGAGGCTGGGCATGGGATTCGGCCTGGCCCTTTCTCCGGCGGTGGCGCCTGCCGTGATTCGACCCTATCTGGCCGGACTGGACATGGTGGTGGTGATGTCGGTGGAACCGGGATTCGGGGGGCAGGCGTTCATTCCGGAGACCCTGTCCAAAGTGGAGACAATCCGGCGCTGGATAGATGAAGAAGGGTTGAATACAGCTCTGCAGATTGACGGTGGCATCACGCCCCGGACCGCCCCCCTGGCGGCGGCCGCCGGAGCTGATGTCTTCGTGGCGGGCACGGCGATCTTCGGCCGTCCGGACCCGGTCGAGGCAGTCGGAATGTTGCGGCGCTCCATCTCGGCGGCTATGTCCCCTGCGGACGGAGGCTAGGCCGGAATGGGGCCCGTCACCGCCGAACGGCGGCGGTTGCTCCGCCGGGCCCTGAGGGAGGCGGCCGGGGCTCGTCCCCACCCCAACCCGCGGGTGGGCGCCCTGGTGATGGACTCTGGCGGACAACTGGTGGGAACCGGTGTGCATCAGGGTCCCGGCACTCCTCACGCCGAGACGTTGGCCCTGGACGAAGCGGGTCCCCGAGCCCGGGGTGGGACCCTGATCACCACCCTGGAGCCCTGTGCGCACTCGGGACGCACTCCTCCATGTGTCGACCGGATCACCAACTCGGGAGTGGCGGCGGTGGTGGTCGGCGCAGACGATCCCGACCGGAGGGTCTCGGGACGCGGCAGGGCCATCTTGGAGGAGGTGGGGATGGAGGTGGCCGGGCCCTTGTTGACCGATGAAGTGGAAGCGGCAGATCCAGCCTATTTCCATCACCGCCGGACCGGACGACCGCGTTTCACCCTCAAGGCCGCAGCCACCCTTGACGGCTGGACCGCCGCCCGTGACGGAACCTCCCAGTGGATATCGGGGCCGGCCGCTCGCCGGGACGGTCATCGCCTGCGGGCGTCCGCCGATGCGGTGATGGTAGGCGCCGGTACCCTCCGGGCCGACGATCCCCGCCTGACGGTGCGACTTGAGGGCGCTCGGACCCCCCAGCCGCTGGCGGTGTTGGTGGCCGGGCGGGCTCCGTTGCCGCTGGTCCGCAAGGTGTGGGACAGGAGTCCTCTGGTGGTTGCCCCCCAGCCCACCGACGTCGTGCCGCCGGACCTTCAGGTGATCGCCCCTGGCGGGGAGGGACTGGTGGACCTGGCCCGTGCGGCCACGGCGTTGGGTAGGCGGGGACTATTGGAGGTGCTGGTGGAAGGAGGCCCGCGGCTGGCAGGCGCCATGTGGTCTGTCGGCCTGATCGACCGGGGGGTCTTCTACCTGGCGGCGCGCGTGGCCGGAGGTGAGGGTATGCCGGTTATGCGGGGGGCTTTCTCCACCTTGTTGGACTCCCGGGAGGTCATAATTGAGGATGTGCAGCGGGTGGGAGAAGACCTTCGAATAGAGTGGCGGCCCCGGAAGGAGAGCGCCTGATGTTCACCGGGATCGTGGCCGAGGTGGGGAGGGTAACTCGCTGTGAGCAGACCGACCGGGGAAGGCGCTTGATGATTGAGGCGCCGGGAATCACAGAAGACCTGGAGGTTGGGGACTCGGTGGCCGTGAACGGGATTTGCCTGACCGCGGTGGCGGTTGAGCGTCCCGCGTTCCAGATGGAGGCGGTGGCGGAAACCCTTTCCCGCACCAATCTGGGCGAGGCGATGGAGGGCTCATCGGTGAACCTGGAGCGTCCGGTCCGGTTGGGAGGCAGACTCGACGGGCATGTCGTGCAGGGACACATCGACGGGGTGGGCGTGGTGCTCGGCATCCAACCGGAGGGCGACAGCCGGAGAGTCGCTCTGTCTGTTCCCGAAGAACTGGAGCGTTATCTCGTCTACAAGGGTTCGGTGGCTTTGGACGGTGTGGCGCTGACCGTGACCGCAGTCACCGGAGGGTCATTTGAAGTCGCCCTGATCCCCCACACCCTGGCGTCGACCACCCTGGGTTCTTGGAAGGTGGGGGACAAAGCTAATATCGAAGTGGACATCCTGGCCAAATACGTCGAGAAACTACTGGTGATCAGAACGTGAACTTCGCAACAATCCCCGAGCTCATCGAAGAAATCCGCGAGGGGCGGATGGTGATCGTGGTGGACGATCCCGATCGGGAAAACGAGGGAGACCTGATAGTGGCCGCCGAGAAGATCACCGCCAAGCAGATGGGGTTCCTGATCCGGCACACCAGCGGGATCGTCTGCCTTCCCATCATCGGAGAGCGTCTCGACGAACTGGAGATACCCCTCATGATCCCCCAGACCTATCCCTCCGAGGAGAGCACCGCCTTCACCGTGGCGGTGGACGCTCGCCACGGGGTCACCACGGGGATTTCGGCCACCGACCGCACCCGGACGGTGCATGCGATTCTCGATCCTGAGACCCGCCCCCAGGACATCGACCGGCCCGGTCATGTCTACCCCCTCCGCTACCGGCCGGGAGGCGTGCTCAGGCGCGCCGGCCATACGGAGGCGTCGGTCGACCTTGCCCGCCTGGCGGGCCTCTACCCGGCGGGGGTGATCGCTGAGGTGATGAACGACCATGGTGAGGTCGCCAAGCTGGAGGACCTGCAGCGCTTCGCCAAGGAGCACGGCCTGCTCATCGGATCGGTCGCCGACCTGATCTCCTACCGGCGCCGGACCGAGGGAAAGCTGGTGAAGCGGGTGGTGGACGCCCGAGTTCCCACCACGCTGGGAGTTTTCCAATCGGTGGGGTACCACTCCCTGGTGGACGGTCGGCAGCATATGGCGATGGTGATGGGTGACATAGGCAATGGGGAGGACGTTTTGGTGAGGGTCCACTCCGAATGCCTGACCGGCGACGTGTTCGCCAGCGTCCGGTGCGATTGCGGGGAGCAGTTGAACCTGGCGCTGTCCAAAGTGGCGGAAGAGGGGCGGGGAGTGGTGCTTTACATCAGGGGACACGAGGGCCGGGGAATCGGGCTGTTCCCGAAACTGGTCGCCTACAACCTCCAGGACGAGGGGTTGGATACGGTGGACGCCAACCAGCACATGGGGTTGCCGGTGGACTCCCGCGATTACGGGGTGGGGGCCCAGATCCTCTATGACCTGGGAGTCAGGACCATGAAGCTACTCACCAACAATCCGGTCAAGCGAGGAGGGATCGAGGGTTACGGGTTGACCATTAAAGAGAGGGTTCCGCTGGTGGTGACTCCCAACGAGCACAACCGGCAGTACCTGGAGACCAAAGCCGCCCGGCTAGGCCATCGTTACCACCCGGATCCCAGCTAGTCGCCGCCCGGAGCAGGAGGCAATCGCCGCAAGTCAGCCCGGTCGGCGGAGTACCCGGCCGGCGGTTGTGTCGACCAGGCGGCCTGCTTCTATGGCCGCCCGACCGTTGACGAAGACGTAATCCATTCCGACCGCGTTGGTGCGGGGGTTCCGGAACGTCGCCCGGTCCTCGAAGCAGGCCGGATCGAAGACGGCCAGGTCGGCGGCGGCTCCGGGCCGGATCACCCCTCGATCGGTGAGGCTGTATCGGGCGGCTGGCATGCTTGTCATCCGACGTATCGCGTCCGAGAATTCGAGCCATCCCTTCTCCCTCACCAGCCGCGCCAGCACCAGCGCATTGGTGCCGAACCCTCGGGGATGCGGATGGCTCCCCAGGAAGACGCCGTCGGATGCGACCATTCCCAACGGATGGGTCATGGCCCGGCGCAACTTGGCCTCGTCGTTCCAGCGGTACACCATCAGCACGTCCATCCGGCACGCCACCAACAACCGGCAGACCGTCTCGGTCAGCGTCCCATCCATGTCTTCCATAGCGTCCTGCAGAGAGCGGCCCTCCAGATAGCGGTAGGGGCCGTCGGGGAGGTATGAGAACCGGGCGTCCACGGGGCGGGCGACGTAACTCGAGAAGAAACTCTCGACATCGGGAGCCACCCTCGATTGAACCTCGGGATCAGCCAGAACTTGGGCCACCCGCTCGGGCGGACCCTGATCGACCCACGGGGGGAGGGCGTAGGCCAGGTGGCTGCTGGCCGCCATGTAGGGGTAGGCGTCGAACGTTACGTCTATTCCGTGGTCTCGCGCCTCCACCAGTTCCTGGTAGAGCCGTTCGGATCCGAACAGATGGGAGATGTGTACCGGGACTTCCGCTTCCCGGCCGATCAGGAGTGCCTCGCGCACCCCGGAGGTGACATCGCCCCGGTTTCCCCGCACATGTGACCCGTAGGTCCCTGCGTACTCGGCAACAACCCGCGCCACCGCCACCAACTCCTCCGTGGCGGCATGTCCCGAGGGGAAGTAGTCCAGGCCGGTCTGGATGCCGCGAGCCCCTTCTCCCATGACTTGGCGGGTGAGTTCCTGCATGTGTTCGATCTCCGCGGGGGTGGCCGGGCGGGGATCCCAGCCCACTGCCTCCGCTCGCACCGCGTTGAACCCCACCTGGGGAATGAGATTGATCCCTACCCGCCCGTCGAACAGGTCCCAGAAATCAACGGCGTCGGACCACTCCCACTCAGGATCCGGCGGCCCGATGAACCTGGTCAGGTATGCCTTCATCTCGGTCAGGCGGGAAGGCGAGAGGGGGGCGTACGCGAAACCGTCGGGCCCCATGAGATCGGTGGTTACTCCCTGCCGGAGGCGTGGTTCGTGGCCGTCACCTCTCAGGAGGGCGAACTCCGAATGGGAGTGGACGTCTATAAACCCGGGACAGATGACCAGGCCGCTGGCATCGACCGTTCGCCGCGCCTCCCGGCCGTCGAGGCGTCCGATCGCCGCAATGCGGTCTCCGGCCAGACCCACATCCGCCCGGAACCCGGCGCGCCCGGTCCCGTCTATCACCGTGCCTCCGGTCAGTAACCAATCGAACATGCCAGGTCCCTGCTTCGCCCTACGGTCCCGGATGGTACTTCAGGTTCGGTTTCCGAACGGTTGGCCGGGATGGTTCTTAAATGGTGATGACCAACTTGCCGACGTGGCTCTTGGTCAGAAAGGCCTCCTGCGCGGCGTGGATGTCCGAGAGGGGATATGAGCCTCCCATGATCGCCCGGACCGATCCTTCCTCGACATAGCGCACCAGGTCCCCGAAGACCTGAGGGTGATAGACCGTTGCCCCATGGAGGGTGAGGTCCTTCAGATACAAAGTGCGCAGATCAAGTTCCACCATCGGTCCGGCTATCGCGCCTGAAGTCACATACCTCCCTCCGTGGCGCAGCGCCTCCAGCCAACCTCCGAAGTCCTCACCCCCGACAACGTCGGCCACCACGTGGAAGGGGCCTCGGTTGGCCTCCACCGCAGCTTCGGGAACCCGACCGGGCTGTCGCGCCACCACGTGGTCGGCGCCGAGTCCTTTGACCTCAGCCAGTTTGGAGACCCCCGCCACGGCCACCACCTGCGCGCCGCGGAGCTTGGCGAGTTGAACCAGGGCGCTGCCCACCCCGCCGGACGCTCCCGGCACCGCCACCGTCTCTCCTTCACGAAGATCCGCCAGCGCCAGCATGTGCTCGGCGGTCGACCACGAGCAGGGAAAGGCGGCCAGTTCCACATCCGAGAGGTTGCTGGAGACCGGATAGACGTTCTCGCCGGGCACAGCGCAGTACTCGGCGAAGCCGCCGTCCAGTTCGCTCCCCAAATAGCCCGCCAATGCCGGATCGCCTGGCCGGCGCCGGTCTCGCAAGCATGGGTCCACCAGCACCCGGCGGCCCATGAGTCGGGGGTTGGCCCCCTCTCCGACCTCCACCACCCGTCCCACGACATCGGAACCTTGTATGCGGGGGAACGACAGCCCCCTGCGGCTCCAGCCCACGTCCTTGACGTCGGCCTTTTCGTATCCGGACTCCTTTGTGGCGGTGGTTATGGAACGGCTGTACCAACCGACCCGGGTGTTGATGTCAGAGTTGTTGAGACCGCAGGCGGCAACCCGCACAACCACATCTCCCCGGCCGGCCCGGGGCACCGGCGTGTCGTCCCGGACCTCCAGCATCTCAGGCCCACCGATTCCCATGAGCAGCGCGGCTCTCATGGTGTCGGTCCCGGCAATGCAGTCGGTTGGATGCCGACCGGGCATGTCTCCAGTCACATCCCTGTTCCGTGCTGTGGACAGTGGCGAATGGCAAGGCCCTTCGTCGACGTTTGCCCCTTGGTGGTTTCGGAGGCCCCGGCAAGGCTACTCCGCTCCCCAAAGCCGAGTGCTGTAGTCACGGCCATTCCGGCTCCGACCCCGGACTCGGAGTGCGGGATTAGATTAAGCAACCGAGCGAAGCAGGAAGGAGCAGGACTATGGCCAAGGCACTCGTGGGGGGAAGGGTGATAGACGGCACTGGAAGGGCCCCGATCGACGATGCGGTGGTGTTGATCGACGGCGAACGCATCGATGCGGTCTTTCGCCGCGGAGAGGTCGGGCTTTCCGCCGATACCGAAGTCGTGGACATAGCAGGGTCCACCGTCATTCCCGGACTCATCGACTGCCATGTTCATGTCGGGGTGCTGGCTGACAACTCTTTCCTGCAGGTGGAGGATCCCCCCGGGTTGGCGGACCTGTTCATGACAACGCTGTTGCGCCACGGGGTCACCACCGTTCGGGACACCGGCAACTTCGACCCCGATGAGGTGTTTCGGACTTTCAAGGAAGGGAGGGACAACTGGCCCCGGTTCTTCGGGGCGGGAACCATCCTCGACGGCCCGGCCGATCCACCCGCCCCCTGGCGGTGGCTGGCCATCATCGATGATGAGGAGTCGGCCCGCCGGGAGGCCTCGAAGCTGATAGACGCCGGTATGGATTTTCTCAAGGTGTACGTGTGGGCCCGGCTTCCGGTGCTCCGGGCGGTGGTCTCCGAAGCTCATCGACGGGGAGTGCGGGTCTCGGCGCACGTCGGCCACATGGTCACCGTGGAGGAGGCGGTGAAGGTCGGCGTGGACGCCCTGGAGCACGTGCGGATCGGACGGGAGTTGGTCCCCGAAGACCGTATGGATGAACTAAACGGGTTGACCGGCCGGATTCTCGATCCCCTGGTCGGCTGGCAACCGTGGCGCTTTGTCGATCCCGAGTCGGACCTGGCCGACGGCCTGATCGACCTCATGGCGGAGCGGGGTACCTACATCACCCCCACCCTCACCCTCTCCCAGGCCATCCTGTTGGGCAACACGCCCGAGGCGGTCAACCCGCCGGGCCTCGACGAGATGCCCGCCCCGGTGGCGGAACAGTGGGGCCAGTACGCCTACCCGTTCGACTACTCGGAGACCGACTGGGAGCAGGCGCCGGTGGAGTTGCGCAACCAGATGGCTTTCATCGGGCGGGCCCAGCAGGGCGGGGTGAACGTAACCGCGGGCACCGACCTCACCAACCCCTTCGTGGTGCCGGGGCACAGCATGCATGAGGAACTCCGGCTCCTGGTGGAGGGGTGCGGGTTTTCTCCCATGGAGGCGATCGTGGCGGCCACCAGCCGGGCGGCCGACCTCCTGGGTCAGGGCGACGAACTGGGATCGGTGGAGAAGCGCAAGCTGGCCGACCTGGTGGTGCTGGATGGGGATCCTCTCTCCGACATCTCCAACACCAAGCGGATCGCCGCGGTGTACAAGGGCGGTCAGGTCGTAGCGGCCTGACCTAGGCGGGCACGATCCGGAGCCTGGCGCCTGCGGCGGCGTCCTGGTCGATGTCGAGCCCTTGAGGCGTCTTCGAGAACGGGATGTCCAGGGCGGAGAGAGTCGCGGCCGAGCGGGAGAGATCCGGGCTAGACAAGAGCAAGCGGAGTGGCCCCGGCCCCCGTCGGTCCAGTTCCCGGCCGGCCGCCCCGTCCCCGGTGGGTTCGTGCAGGCCCAATCTGAAGGAGCCGATCCGCAGGTAGACGCTCGTGGTTCCCGCCTCTCCCGGTGACGGGGGCGGCATCCGGTCGCGGAGTCCCAGCGCGCCTTCGTAGATCTCCAGGTTTGCCCCCAGGTCTCCGGTAACCAGGTCCATCCCCGCCACACCGGTAACCCCACACTCGTGGTTTCCGGGCGGATCCCAGGCCAAGAGGTCCGATTCCGGGGTTGTCCAGTCGATCAGGTAGGGCCAGGGCTTCCGCCACGGCGATCCGCCCGGGACCACCAGCCGCCACTCCAACCGCCTCCCGTCAGGGCGGATCCGGTCCATCTCGAACGGCCCGTCGGCGCCGACGCCCAAGGACCTGAAGCCTTCGGCTGGCTCATCCAGGTGAGATCCCGCCAGCACGAATCCGATCAGACCCGACGACTTGTCGAGGAATGACAGCAGATCTTCGCCGAACGGCCCTCTTGAGCGCGCCTTGGAGGCATCCTCCACCGAAAGCAACTCCAGGTAGTCGAGGCCGAAGCGCACGATGGCATTGCGGGTGCCCAGGGAGGGGTGGCGGCCACCCTCGGACACATCGAACCCCAGCCGGCGGAAAGCGGCTATCCCATTCTCCAGGTCGGGGATCCCTATCACCGCGTGGTCGAAACGCTCGATCACTTGAAGCCGATCACTCCACCAGGGCGGGGAGTATCTCCTCGGTGACTCTCCGGAACTGATGGGCTTCGTCGTAGGCTGCGATCCTGAGTGTGATGGTGGTCGCTCCGGCGTCGGCGAACTCATTGATGCGCCTGATGCACTCGGAGGGATCGCCGATCGCCACCCAGCGTTCCAGGAACCCCCGGTCGTAGTCCGTGAAGTAGTAGTCCCGCATGTATGACTGCACTTCCTCCATCCCGCGTCCGGGCCGCTCGGTGACGTGGATGTTGTAGTACAAGCAGGCCTCGAAGTCGTCCCCCAGCGGGCGGCCCTCTTCCTCGCCGTACTGCTTGATGGTCGCCAGGGTGGCGGCCAGGCTGTCGGGAGTGTTGCCGGTGGTCATCCAGCCGTCTCCAAGCCGGGCGATCCGTCGCAGGATCCTCTCTGACAGCTTGGGGAAGGCGGGATTGGCATGTCCCGTGATCCAGATGGGAAGGGGCTGCTGCACCGGCCTTGGCAGCACCGTCACGTCCTCGAAGCTGTTGTAGGTCCCGTGATAGGAGGCGTTCTCGGTTTCCGACACCAGGCGGAGGACCTCGATGGCCTCTTCCATGCGCCTGCTCCTCGTGGATGGATCGATCCCGAAGGCGGCGAACTCCTCTTCGAACTGCCCGCCGCCGGCTTCCCGCTGTCCCTGGCAGGCAACGAAGATGGATCGGCCCCCGGAGACGAAGTCGAAGCTGAGCCACTGGTAGGCCATCAACAGGGCGTCGCGAAGAGGTGTGCTGGCCATGCAGCCCACGCCCAGCTTTACGCGCTCGGTATGGGCGGCCAGCGCCCCGAGGGCGACAAGGGCGTCCACCCGGGGCTTGGCGAAGATCGAGTCGCCCAGCCAGACCGAGTCCCAAACCTCGGCCTGGTCGGCCGCCCGGGCCAGACTGTTCATCTCCTCCATGGAGGACATCCCCAACAGGACGCTCCGATTCGACAAAGTCAGCCCGTACTTTGTCCGGCCCATGGACCTCCTCTCTCCGAAGCCCCGCCCAATCTAATAGCCGTGGCTGCGCTGGCCGCCGACTCTCCGCGGTCGCTCAATGGAACCCGACACTCGGGACTGATCCAGGAAGGGACTTGCTCCTTACAGGTAGCTGTAGAAGCCTCGCCCGCTCTTGCGGCCGGTCCATCCTGACTCGACCAGTCGGGCCAGGAGCGGTGGGGGAGCGTTGGCAGGGTCGCGGAACTCTTCGTACAGGACCTTGCCGATCTCGTAGATGGTGTCAAGTCCTATGAAGTCAGCCAACTCGAAGGGTCCCATGGGATGGTTCAATCCCGTCTTGACGGCCGTGTCGATGTCCTCGCGGGTGGCGACGCCCGCCTCGAGCATGCGCACCGCCGACATCAGGAACGGGACCACCAGCCCATTGACCACGAACCCTGCTTGATCTCGGCACAGCACCACGCTCTTTCCCAGGTGGACAGAGACGAAGTCGTTCACGATCTTCAGCGTGTCCTCCGAAGTGGTGATCGC
Source organism: bacterium (assembly GCA_028819835.1). The sequence goes on from JAPPKR010000051.1 coordinate 16,791, forward strand.
AGGGATCACCTCAACCAGTTTCATCACCGGAGCCGGGTTGAAGAAGTGGATCCCCACCACATTCTCGGGACGGGTGGTGGCCGCGCCCAGGCGGGCGATGGGAATCGATGAAGTGTTGGAAGCCAGGATGGTGTCGGGGTCCTCGACCAGGTGGTCAAGTCGCTCGAATACGGTCAGCTTCAGCGCGATTACCTCCGAGACCGCCTCAATCACCAGTTGGCTCCGGGACAGACTCTCCAAGTCGTCGCTCACCGTCACTTTGGCGAGGATTCTCTCCTGTTCGTCGGTCGTCATCTTTCCCCGCGCCACCGCCTTAGCGGTGGAGCCGACGATCCGCTGGTAGGACGCCTCGGCTCGCGCCGAATCGGCTTCCACCACGGTCACATCGCACCCGGCCCGGGCGCACACCTCGGCGATGCCCGAACCCATCAATCCACCTCCGACGACTCCGACTCTCGTTATGTTCATGTATCTCTCCAGACGGGGCTTTTGGTTGCCTACCGATTATGGCCTGTCGCGAGAACCGTCCAGAACGTTCCCGCCCATCAGGGCATCCTGGGACCTTCGCAGACCGACGATGGTGTTCGACTCGTCCAACTCCAGGTCGCCGTAGGTGAGAACTGCTCCCGCTTTGACATCGTTGGCGAGCCGGGAGCCGGATGCCAGGCCGAGGGGCGCCAGGTCCTCCCGGCGGGCCACCTGGGCCTTTTCAATCACCCCGTAGACGGAGAAACCCCCCAACCCGTCAATCCGTTCCCCGCTTCGAAGGTCCTTCTTGGCGACCGCTACCGTCTCGGCCGAGGGGGGACGGTCGGTGGCCAGGGTGGTCTCGCCCCGGAGCACCGCCTTGGCGATGGAGATCGGGGTCTCGAGGCTGGTGAGATGGTAAGGGCGATACAGCGCCCAGTAGGGGCCCTCTCCCACTTTCAGGTACCGGAGGTCCCGCACCAACTTGGGATGGTCGGTTGTGAACACCAGAAACACCCCGGGGGCGACACCCCGCCCGTAGTCAACACGTCCGGCCTCGGACAGGATTCCCCCGTTCTCCTCCGGAATGTAGGTGGAGGCAAGGGTGTCGGGAGTCACCTCCGGACCGTGCATCCCTCGGCGGTCGGGCAGGTACCCGAGAGCGTTGGAGATGGTGGTCATCTCCATCATGGTCTTGGTGCCGTCCACAAACGACGCCAGCATCTTGGGGTTCATCATTTGGCGGCGGGCGGTCTCCTCCATGGTGTCTGGGTTGGCGGTGGGTATCAACGGGTTGTTCTTCCCCTTCCCCACGCTCACAACCTCGTATCCCAGGAGAGTGGCGAACTCGTACAACTCGGCAATTGCCCCCGGCTCGTCGCCGCCCGACAGCGAGTAGACCACCCCCGCCTCCCTCGCCCGCTGTCGGAGGATGGCGCCCACGGTGGCGTCGGCCTCAACGTTCATCTGCATCACGTGCTTTCCCGCTGCTATCGCCTCGAGGGCCACCCTGGCGCCCATCTCCGGTATCCCGGTTGCCTCCACCGTGATGTCGAGGGGATGTGCGCTGGCCACGGCGGCGTTGGTGGTGTGCACCCGCTTTCCGTCTGCGATTGCCTGCGATGCCCGGTCGGGGTCGTCGGTCTGGATGACCTCGGTATCCTCGATCCCGGCCGAGCGGTAGATCGCCGCCGAACGTCCGCTTCCCCGGTCCACTATCACGTAGGCGCCCATCCCCTCCATCCGCTCCATGGTGATAGCCAGTCCCTCGCCCATCTGGCCGGCGCCCACTATCCCGACCTTGATGGGGTCTCCGGCGGCCTGGCGGGAACGGAGCAGGGAGCTGAGGGTCACGTGACAGCCAGTTTATTGGTTAGGCCGATCTGTTTGTTGAATCCAGTCTTCGAACCGCCTGGGAAGAACCCGGTCCGGGTGGAGGCTAAACCGTCGATGTGTCGGCGGGCCTCGCCAACAACACTCCCGGATTGAGGATTCCCTTCGGGTCGAGACGTCCCTTGGCCCGAGCCAGGACATCCCCGAACAAGGGTGGCCGCTGCTTCTCGTACCAGGGCCGGTGGTCTCGTCCTATCGCGTGATGGTGGGTGATGGTGCCGCCGTTGTCCAGCACCGCGTCCGAAACGGAGCGTTTGATGTCCCGCCATTGTTCGAGCATGGATCCGGGGTCGGCGCCGCAGTGGAAGGCGAAGTAGGGAGCTGGACCGTCCGGGTAAGCATGGCTGAATCGAACTGAGACTACGCCCTCCTTGCCGGTTGCTGCCCGGATGGCCTGTTCCGTGGCGTCTTTCACCGAGTGGTAAAAGGACTCGAATCGGTCCCAGGTGATGGCAGACTCGAAGGTGTCGGAGATGATGCCTCGCGGTGTGAGGATCTCCCGGCCGTACGGCATCCTGATGAAGGCGTCCCGCCAAGCGCCGACCGCGCCTATAAGGTGGGCGTCGGGATTGGCCCGCCAGTCGACATCGGGCACGCCGCCGTGATCCCGAGCGCATTCCTCGGCCCGGTCCATCCAGGCAACGACCGGGTGGTCGGCCGATTCGAAGGACACGACCAGCAGTGTGAAGGAACCGTCCCCGGCGCCGTTCACGGCCAGTTCCACCCCGTCGACGATCCTTGCGTTGGCCGGGAACAGTCCCGCCTGCGCGATGGCTCGCACCGCCCCGGCGGCTTGCAGGAATCCCGGAAAACGATATCCGGCGGTGGCCTTGAAAGAGACTCGGCCCTGCAATCGCACCCAGGCTTCGGTGACTATTCCCAGGGTTCCCTCCGAGCCGATCATCAGGCGATCCGGGCTGGGGCCCGCGCCGGAACCGGGCAGGCGGCGCGACTGCATCCTCCCGGCCGGCGTGACCATGCAGATGCTCTCCACCAAGTCGTCTATGTGGGTGTAGAGAGTTGCGAAGTGGCCGCCGGAGCGGGTTGCTATCCAGCCTCCCAGGGTGGAGTGCTGGAAGGACTGGGGGAAGTGCCGGAGCGTCATCCCGTGGGGCTTCAAACCGGCCTCCAGTTCCGGACCCCGGGCCCCGCCCTGGATGCGCGCCGCTCTCGAGACCGGGTCCACTTCGAGCACCCGGTTCATCCGGCTCATGTCCAGGGTGATCGTTCCCGAGAAACCCTGGCCGATGTCGGGCGTGACTCCGCCCACGACTGACGAGCCGCCACCGTATGGGACCAGGGCCGCTCCGACCTCTCCGGCCCATTCCATCAGGGCCGTCACGTCGCCTTCGTCTCTCGGATACGCGATCACGTCGGGGGCATGGTCGAAGTCCCGGGCGAATATCCGGATCGAGTCCGGCTGGGACTGCCCGAAGGCGTGCAGGATTCGTTCGTATGGTTCCTGGGTGCAGATCGCTTCCAGGCTGTCGGGTGGCTTCAAGCGAGGCGCCCGGAGGGAGATTCCGTCGAGAGGGGGCACCTGGGCGTTCCCCGAGCCCCGGACGCCGAACCGGGCGAGAGTCCGCAGCAGCGTCTCCCGGTCTCCGGGTGACAAGCCTTGCCCTTCATGTCCCCACCCCCAGTACTTGAGCCGCGGCGCCATCGGTCTGACCTCCCTTCTGTCAGGTGCCTAGGGCGATCATCCTAACTCCCAAACCACCGGCGGTTCGATCAGCCGGGTGGACAGAGGCCGGGTTCTGGGGAATTCCAATATCGATTGGAAGGCTTGCAGGCCGGTAAAGTTCTCCCCTATGGAATACGATGTCGCCTCGATCGAGGCGAAGTGGCAGGATTACTGGGAGCAGAACAGGACTTTCTATACCAAAGAGGACTCCGAGCGGCCCAAGTACTACAACCTGCAGATGTATCCCTATCCCTCCGGGGATCTCCACATGGGGCACCTCCGGAACTACACCTATGTGGACCTTCTCACCCGCTACCGGAAGATGCAGGGCTACAACGTACTCTCCCCGATGGGCTGGGACTCCTTCGGCCTGCCGGCGGAGAACGCCGCCATCGCCACCGGCGTGCATCCCCGGGAGTTCACCGAGCGTCAGATAACCCGCATGAAGTCCCAACTCCGGCGGCTGGGGGCCGTGTACGACTGGAGTAGGGAACTCGCCTGTCACACACCCGAGTACTACCGCTGGGACCAGTGGCTGTTCCTCAAGCTCTACGAGCAGGGCCTCGCCTACAAGTCCCGGTCCGCCGTCAACTGGTGTGAGCAGGACCAGACGGTGCTGGCCAACGAGCAGGTGGTGAACGGAGCCTGCGAGCGGTGCGAGTCCCCGGTGGTCCGCCGCGATCTGGAACAATGGCACTTCCGGATCACCGCCTACGCCGACCGCCTGCTGGAGGACTTGGAGGGGCTTGACTGGCCTGAGCGGGTGAAGGTGATGCAGCAGAACTGGATTGGCCGATCGGAGGGGTGTGACTTCACCATCGAGGTGGAGGACGGCGACGGGGCCTTCG
>JAPPKR010000120.1 GCA_028819835.1 bacterium
ACCCCGTAGGACTCGTATGCGTAAGGAGGCAGGGGAGCGTCGAATCCGGTGACCCGCACCACCGGAGCGGCCAGGTCGTAGATGGCCTCCTCGGCGACCGTGGCGGAGATCTCGGCCGCCATGCCGGCGGTGTGAGGCGGTTCCTGCACCACCACCAGCCGTCCGGTGCGGGAGACCGAGGAGAGCACCGCCTCGGTGTCCCACGGATAGAGGGTGCGGAGGTCGATCACCTCCACCGAGACCTCCGACTCCAACTGCTCGGCGGCCCTGAGCGCCACGGGAACCATCCCGCCGTAAGTGACGACCGTCACGTCGCGACCCGCTCTACGGGTGGCGGCCCGGCCGATGGGGATGGTGTAGTAACCGCTGGGCACCGACTCCCGCCCTGCCCGGTACAGGACCTTGGGCTCGGCGAAAATCACGGGGTCGGGCGAGTCGATGGCCGCGGCCAGGAGGCCCTTGGCGTCGGTGGGGGTGGAGGGGCAGACGACAACCAGCCCCGGGATGTGACAGAACAGGGTTTCGGGGCTTTCGTTGTGGAATTCATGGGCGTTGATGCCTGCCCCGTTGGGAAAGCGCACCACGATCGGCAGGTCGAGACCTCCCTGGGTGCGGTAGCGCATCCGGGAGAGGTGGGTGGCGATCTGCTCGAAGCAGTTGTACACGAAGCCGTCGAACTGGATCTCCACGATCGGCCGGGCCCCGGCGATGGCCATCCCGATGGCGGTGCCCACGATTCCCGTCTCGCACAGCGGTGTGTCTATCACCCGCTCGGCGCCGTACTTGACCTGCAGGTCCTCGGTGATACGGAACACTCCTCCCGCTCGCCCGACGTCCTCTCCCAGGATGATCGCCTCCGGATATCGCTCCATCGCCTCCCCCAGGGCGGCGTTGAGCGCCTGGGCCATGTTCCAGCGCTCCGAGGGCTCGGGGTCGGGAGGGGTTTCCTCACCGATCCTCCACATCTGGGTGGTGAGGTCGACGGATCCTGCTTCCCGGGCCTCCTGTGAGGACCGGAACTGTTCGGCAAGTGATTCAGGGATGCGCTCGTACACCTGGGTGATCGTTTTCGACCGCGGGGGAGGAGGTCTTCCCTCGATGTCCGCCATCACTTCGTCGATGGCCGCTTCGATTTCCACCACGGCGTCTTTCTCGATCTGATCGTCCCAGATGCCGCGGTTCTCCAGGTGGGCACGCATGCGGATCAGGGGGTCCAGGGCCCTCCAGGAGCGCTCTTCCTCCGCGGACCGGTAGCGGCCGGGGTCGTCGGCGGTGGCGTGGGGACCGAAGCGATAACACACCGCTTCGATCAAGGTGGGGCCCCCGCCATCCCTGGCCTTTCGGGCGGCTTCCGCCACCGCGCTGTGGACTGCGAGCGCGTCCATCCCGTCCACCCGGATCCCCTCGAATCCGTAGGCGACGGCCTTCTGTGAGAGGGTCTCCGATCCGGTCTGGGAGGAGACCGGCATGGAGATGGCGTACTGGTTGTTGGAACAGACGAAGACCACCGGCAGATTCCAGACGCTGGCGAAGTTCATGCCGGAATGGAAATCGGAGGCGGAGGTTGCCCCATCCCCGAAGAAGGCGACGGTCACGCCCCGGTCGCCGCTGAGGGCTCCGTAGTAGGCCCGTCCCACCGCATGGGGGAGTTGGGTGGAGATGGGAATGGTGTAGAGGCCGATCCGGTGGCCGCGGGCATCCCAGTTCGCATAGCCGTGGCCCCGGTACAACTCCAGGAGCGCTTTGAGGGGGAGCCCCCGACCGAGCACCGCCGAGTGCTCCCGGTAGGAGGGGAAGATCCAGTCCTCGGGCGCCAGCGCCAGCGCCGATCCGACCGAAACCGCTTCCTGGCCTTCCATGGGAGCGAAGGTGCCCATCCGCCCCTGACGCTGGAGGGCCATCATCCGCCGGTCCAGCGTCCGCCCCGCCACCATCTCCGAATAGATGCGCGTCAGCAACTCGGGCGAGTAGCGCTGGGCGACCTCAGGCAGGGCGACAGCTCCGTCGGGTTGAAGAACCTGGTACATAAGTGTCGGCTATGACCCATTTTACGGAGTCGGGGTTACAAAGGATTCGCGGGGAAACACGGGGAGGTGGAACCGGGGGTCCAGCAGATTAACACCCCTCTCATGGTGCTATTGTGGGCTGGCGTGTCCGGACTGTTGTCGTTTCATGCTCACCCCGACGACGAGGTGATGTCCACCGGCGGAGCCTTGATCAGGTACGCCAAGGCTGGGGAGCAGGTGGTGGTGGTGACCG
>JAPPKR010000073.1 GCA_028819835.1 bacterium
ACATGACCACCACCCGCACCGGATACAAATGGGTGGGGACCCGCCCGGTACGCCATGACGGGCTCGACAAGGTGACCGGCAGGGCGCGCTTCGGCGCCGACTACGCCACGGCGGGGATGCTGCACGGAGTCGTGCTGCGCAGCCCCTACGCGCACGCTCACATACTCTCGATCGATCTCACCGAAGCCGCGGCCATGCCCGGCGTGAAGGCGATCATCACCGGAGCGGACCTTCCCGACATTCCAGACGAAACGGGAACCGGATCAGAGGGGGGGATCAACTTCCGCGACCTGTCCCGCAACATCCTGGCCCGCGACAAGGTCCTCTACGAGGGCCATCCGGTGGCGGCGGTGGCGGCGGTCACGCTGAGAGCCGCCCAGCAGGCCGCCGAGGCGATCGCGGTGGAGTATGAGATCCTGCCGGCGGTGCTGTCGCTGGAAGAGGCCATGGAGGACGACGCGCCCGTCCTTCACGACGACCTCTTCACCCTCGGCCTCGACTCGGAGCCCGATCGGCCCTCCAACATCTCCCGCCGCCGGGTCATCGCCCGCGGCGACCTCGACGCCGGGTGGGAGGAGGCAGACGTGGTGGTGGAACGGGAGTACACCACCAAGGCGGTGCACCAGGGCTATATAGAGCCTCACGCGGTGGTCGCCGAAACCGGAGAGGACGGGCGGTCCACGCTGTGGTGCTCGTCCCAAGGGCACTTCGCCATGCGCACCTACACCACCAAGGTGCTGGGATGGGAGCCCGGGGACATGAAGGTCATCCCCGCCGAGATCGGGGGAGGCTTCGGGGGGAAGACCACCATCTACCTAGAGCCCCTGGCGGCGCTCCTGTCCCGCCGGGCGGGGCGGGCGGTGAAGATGGTGATGACCCGCAGCGAGGTCTTCCGGGCCACCGGCCCCACCTCGGGGTCCGTGATGAGAATCAAGATGGGAGCGCGACGCGACGGGAAGCTGGTGGCGGCCACCGCCTGGATGGCGTATGAGGCCGGCGCCTTCCCCGGGTCGCCGATCGGGCCGGGCGTCATGACCGTCCTGGCCTGCTACGACATCCCCAACGTGCTGATCGAGGGCTACGACGTGGTGCTCAACAAGCCGAAGGTGGCGGCCTACCGGGCGCCGGGTGCGCCCATGGCAGCCTTCGCCGCCGAGTCGGTGGTGGACGAGTTGGCCGAGGAGCTGGGTATCGACCCCATCGAGTTGCGGCTCCGGAACGCGGTCACCGAAGGGGTGCGGGCGGTGTACGGCCCGAAGTACCGGAAGATCGGGTTCGTGGAGACCCTGGAGGAGGCGCGGGACCATCCTCACTACTCGGCGCCGCTCGGTCCCCGGCAGGGCCGGGGAGTGGCCTCGGGGTACTGGTTCAACTTCGGCGGAGAGACCACCGCCACGGTGAGCATCAACGAGGACGGCACCGCGGTGGTGATGTCGGGCTGTCCCGACATCGGCGGAACCCGCGCCGCGCTGGCCCAGATGGCCGCCGAGGAGTTGGGGATCGACGTCCACCGCATCGAACCGGTGGTGGCCGACACCCACTCCATCGGGTACAACGACATGACCGGCGGCAGCCGGGTCGCCTTCGCGGTGGGGATCGCGGTGGTGGACGCCTCCCGGCAGCTGATCGAGGACATGTGCGCCCGGGCCGCCCTGATCTGGGACGTCCCGCGCGAGGAGGTGGAGTGGGTGGACGGACGCGCCCAGAGCGTCACCGGCGCCGCGGCGCCGCTCACCCTGGAGGAGTTGGCGTCGGGATCGGGCGCCACCGGGGGGCCGCTGTCGGCCACCGTGACCGTGAACCCCCGCGGGGCGGGTGCGGGTTTCTCCACCCAGATCTGCGACGTGGAGGTCGACCCCGACACCGGACTGGTGACCGTGCTCCGCTACACGGTCGTCCAGGACGCCGGGCGGGCCATCCATCCCGACTACGTGGAGGGCCAGATGCAGGGGGGAGCGGTGCAGGGCATCGGCTGGGCTCTCAACGAGGAGTACATCTTCGACCGGAACGGCGTGATGGAGAACCCCGGGTTCCTGGACTACCGGATGCCGGTGGCCTCCGACCTGCCCATGATCGACACGGTGATCGTGGAGGTGCCCAACCCCGACCATCCCTACGGGGTGCGTGGAGTCGGGGAGACGGGGATCATCCCTCCCATGGCGGCGGTGGCCAACGCGGTGTACGCAGCCACGGGAAAGCGAATGCAAGACCTTCCCATGTCTCCGGTGAGAGTCCTGGAGGCGCTGTCGGGGGACT
>JAPPKR010000238.1 GCA_028819835.1 bacterium
TCGATGTGGGCGATTATGCAGAAGTTCCTGATCAGGGAACGAGAAGCCAAGCTGTAGCATCCTCGGTGAGACGAAGGGACCAAGCTCTATTTTACCTGCGTACCAGGGCGGGGAGCCAGAGGCCGGAGGGTAGCGGGTCTGGTTCCGGAAAGGGTTCAGTCATTCGGTTGGTATGCGCCCGGCGGGCCAACCGGATTGTGCCGGCCGTTGCGGTGACGCTAAAATGCCCTCCTGGGCGGGAACGGCCTTCTCCGATGCCCACAGAGCACGTATCTCCGAACATCGCATAGCCCTATGGCCAACATCAAATCACAAAAGAAGCGGAACCGACAGAACGAGCGGCGCCGGATGGCCAACAAAGGCGTCCGATCGGAGATGAAGACCCGCATCAAGACCGCCATGGCAGCTGTGGAGGCGGGGGATCCCGAGGCTGACCTAAAGCTCCGCCAGGCGCAAAGGCGTATCGATTCGGCCTGCTCCAAGGGCGTCATACACGCCAACAAGGCGGCCCGGTTGAAGTCCCGGTTGTTTCGCGCCGCCGCTTCCGGGTAGGTCCAAGGCCCGGTTTTACCGTCTTCGCCCTCGGGCGAACCCCTGGTAAACGCCGCACAACTCGACGACGGTTCGTTCCAGGACCGGCTGGTGAAGGGGGACCGGGAACAGCTTCAGAGTCCGATCGGCCTGCACCACCAGTGAAAGTGCCCGCTCCGCCGCCCGGACCTGTCGATGTCCACTCACCGAGGTCAGGGGTCTTCTCTGATTCCAGATCCGATCGTGGCGGCGCCGGCTGGAGCGAACCCTGCTCTCGGCCGACGAGCGGAGCCTTGCCTCCGCCTTCTCATCGATCGGTCCCGGCGCCGACTCCAACATCCTGGAGAACACTCCCTCCACCTCCATCCGGCCAAAGTGCTCCCGGTCGTGGGCTTGGGAAGCCAGGAGGCGGAGCCGCAGATCGGACTCCAGGGTGCCCAACAGGATGTAGGGACGGCCGTCGGAAGAGCGGGCGTTGGCCAGGTAGTCACCCAGCCTGCGGAGCGCTCCCTCGGTGTTTCCGGCCAGAATCTCGTCGAGTATCCGGAACACCGGTTGGTCAGGCCGGTTCCGGAACCGCTCGATGATCATTGCGGCGGTGATTGGCCGGTTCTCGCCCTGTAGTTGTTCCAGGGCGCGCCGGAGGGCTGAGCGGTCGGTTCCGAATCTCTGCACCAGAGCCGCCCGGCTTTGGTAGCTCATTCGCAAGCCCTTCTCCCTGCATTGGCGATCCAGCCAGCCATGCACCTGGTTCTCCCACATCTGGCGCAGCGACTTGACCTTGCCGATCTCCTTGATTCTCTTCGACAGGTCCTTGGGGAGGCGCTCGGCGACGATGGCCACCGCCACCGCCGAAGGATCCAGAGCGCCGAGCATCTCCCCCAGGGCCTGGGACTCCGCGGAGAGCAGGTTGTGAGCGTCCACCAACAGCAGCCCCTGCTTCTGGCCGAACAGACTGGAAGACTGGAGAAGAGGGACTACCTCCAGAAGATCGTGCCGGAAGACACCCTGCTGATCGGGCATTCCAGGCGGCGGGGCGCCCTGGCCCCGGGAGGAGGGCACATCCATCCTTATGATCTGAGCGTCCTCCACCCCGGCCCTATGCAGATGTCTACGAGTGGTCTCCAACCCCTCCTCGCGTTCGCCCGGGCTCCCGCGGGGAATGACGACCGCCAGCACGTCGCTCACACGCTTCACGGTAGCAAACCTCCCATCGAAGCGTGGCAATCGGGTTGCTCGCGAGATCTGACCCTATGCCGCGAAATCCGGCCGCCCTTTTTCCCTTATGGGATGCCCACCCCCTCCACCACCTTTCCGTCGAGATCAAGTGGTCCAGTCTCCAGTTGAGTCGTTGACCCTGGCGGTTTGATCTCTGGGTTTGCCGTCCCCGGGTTGAGCTCGGAACCCCTGGAGCCGGGAGATATTTCTTCGCGTTACCGACAGTGTGACAGGCCTGGCTTCGGATCCACGTCCCCCGCATTGGTTTTTCTTGCCAGTGTTGGTCGGGTTTTCGCGGAAACACGGCATGAACGACCGCTGTGACGGTGGATGACAGTTCCTCGAGGCCAGCCTCATGGACTGCCCACCGGGGTCGGTCTGACAACTACGTCGCCGTGCTGGTCGGTGCGGATCACGCGAGCGCCGGCTTCGGTCAGCACCTGCTCCACCCAGGGGGCGGGATGGCCGTAATCGTTGGGACCCACACTGATCACCGCC
>JAPPKR010000092.1 GCA_028819835.1 bacterium
AAGTGGGTCGGCATCCTGTACATCTGGCCTGGTTCAAAATCGTATGGCACGGGTGCCTCCCCTCAATGTAGGGCGCAGGACCCTCGTCCCGCTATTCAGTCTTCGTAAGACCCTACCGCGGCCCTGCTACGGGGCGGCCACCTGGTATCCCCGGGGTGGTTGTTCACCCATGAGATGCTCGACGAAGTAATCCCAGCGGCGGCGGGTGAAATAGGGATCCTCGTTCCAGGTGCCCCAGGTTCCGGCGAAATCGTGATTGCGGTTGGGAAGCACTAACAGATCGAAGTCCCGGTTGGCCGCCACCAGGGCGTCGACCAGTTGCATGGTTGCGGCGGGGTTGACGTTGTCGTCCATGTCGCCTGTCACCAGCAGGAGCTTTCCTTGGAGCTTGTGAGCCAGGGTCCGGTTGGCCTGGGTGTCCCAGCCGGGTCCAGGGAGGGGCCCGATCCAGCGTTCCCCCCAGGTGACGTTGGTGAGTGCCTGGTCGTGGTTTCCCGCCGAGGCGACGCCCACCCGGTACACCTCGGGGTATTCCAGCATGGCCCTGACCGCCGCGTACCCGCCCGCCGAATGACCGTAGATGCCGACCCGGTCGAGGTCGAGGTACGGCCTCTCCTCGGCCAACTGGGTGAGCACCGCCACGTGATCGGCCAGGACTCTCGCCTCCCCGGACCTACCGTATCCAGCGTCCAGAAAGGCCTTGGACCTACCGGGCGTGCCACGCCCGTCGACGGTGAACACCACGAATCCCATCTCGGCGAGGCAGCGGGTGCTCTCACCCACCACATCTGTGAAGGCGCGGGGAGTCCTGGTGGCCTGCGGACCCGGATAGATACTCTCGATCACCGGACACTTGAGGGCGGGATCGAAGTCATGGGGCAGGACGATCATCCCCCACAGGTCAGTCTCGCCGTCGCTTGCCCTTGCCGTGAACCGCTCAGGGTATCTCCACCCGGTGGCCAAGAGTCGGGAGACGTCGGTTTCGGCCACCTGCGCCACCAACTTGCCGGTAGACCTGCGCAGCACCGTCCTGGGCGGCTGGTCGATCCGGGAATAGCGGTCCACAAAGTATTGACCGTCGGGCGAGAAGTCCACGAAGGGAGGCCACTCGCCATGCTCGGCGTCCTCGGGAGTGAGGAGGACCGGGTCTCCCCCGTCGAGGCTCACCGAATAGAGGTGGTGGTAGTAAGGGTCACGGAATGGCTCTCTTCCGGTGCCCATGAAGAACGCCGTCCGGGTCTCTTCATCGACTTTAACCAGGTCGGTGACCACCCACTCCCCGCCGGTCAACTGGCGGATGGGACCACCGCTGCCGTCCAAAAGGTAGAGGTGACCCCAGCCGCTTCTGGTCGAGTACCAGATGATCTCCTGGCGATCTCTCGCCACCCAGACGTTGGGAGGGCCGTAGTACACGGCGTTGAGGTCGATGGGGGTATCGCTCCTTTCCTCCACCAGCACCGTGCACTCGCCCGTCGACGGATCGGCCGAGACCAAACGGACCGAGCGTCGGTCCCGGTCCCAGTCGAGGAAGAAGACGTTGTCTGAGCCGGAGGCCCACCAGACGTGATTCAGCTCGATTGGAGTGAGGAACGGCGACGCGAGCGGTCGCCACCCAAGGTCGGTGCGCCCAGCCGTCTCCACATCGAACACCACCAGTTGCGCCAGCGGCAACTCGGCATCGCCCGGCAAGGCCTGGCGGTAGGAGTGGACCCGGGGGCGCAGCGATCCTTCGGGAGCGCCCTGGAAGAGGTGCAACATCTCGACCCGTCGCTCGTCGAGGCGGTGGGAAAGGAGGTAGCGCTCGTCGGGAGACCACAACACCCGGGGGGGAACCTTGCGCCCTCGGAGTCGGTCGCTGACCTCCGAGTTGCGGCCCTCCGGCGACGACCCGTAGCCGTAGGATGGCTGGGCGTCGTTGGTTAGGGCCGTGGAGGAACCTTTGGCGCGGTCGACCAGCACCAGGTTGCCGGCGTCGATCCTTGCCTCGTACCTTCCCGATGGAGAGAGACTCCCCTGCGCATCTGTCGGCGCGGAATCGGGCAGGGCCGTCAACTCGGAACCGTCGCGCCCACATTCCCACCTCCGACCGTCGACCCCGAAGCGCATGCGGGAGCCTCCGGAAGTGAACTCGAAGGACTGGAAAGGGAGGCCGGACGGGCGGATCTCCTTTCCCATGGCTTCCGTGAGAGCCTGTGCCACCCCCCGGTGATCGAACGCCTCCTGTTGGCGGCCGGTCGGTGCGTCTACCAACATGAGCCGCTGACCCGAGGCCGACTCGGAGCGGTACCAGAAGGAACTGGAATCAGGGAACCAATGCACCGGCGTCTCCAGGTTGTACACCAGCGACCTGACGTTGCGGTGGAGCATTTGCTCGGCACGCCGGTAGCGCTCCCGCATGCCGGGCTCGGGTTCCGAGTTCACCGGTCTCGGTCCTCCAGGATCTCAGCCAGGCGCTCGGCGATGATCATCTCCTGGCCGTCCTGGAGAGTGGAGACCCTGATGTCCATGTAGTCGCGGTCGGGGTCGACCCACTGGTAGTGGGGACGGAGGATGATGCACGGCTTCCCCTGGTGCAACTCCCTCACCACCTCCGCCAGGGTCTTGGGCGAGCGGGAGCGGTCGAAGGTGATCCGGAGGGAATCGGGCGGCTTCGGCTCGGACGTAACAGAGCCGTCAGCGTAGGTGAAGCTCAGGAACGAGAATCCCTCAAGGCGGGTGCGCATGTTGTCCAGCAGCCTCCGGTAACGGCGGAAGCGTTCGGCGTGGTCCATCTCCAGCCATTGTTTCAGAGCCGCGTAGGCGGCCACTATCTCGCTCCGCCCCACTTTCATGTGCCTCCCGAACGCCAGTGCGTTTGGACCCTCGAAGGCCAGGTAGCTGTTCTTTCGTGCAGCAGCTATCCCCTCGGCGGTGCCGGTGAGGATGCCCGCCATTGATCCGGCGCCGAAGAACTTGCCGCTGTAGGTCGCGAAGTCGGCGCCGGCCCGGACGTACTTGCTGAAATTCTCGAGGGGATAGACCTGCTCGGCGGCGTCGACAATAAGGGGCAGGTCGCGGCCCTTGGCTATCCCGAGAACTTGTTCAAAGGAGACCGTTTCGGGTGCTCCCGGTGCGTAGTAGAAGATCCCGGCGGTCCGCTCTGTGATGCAGCGTTCGATGTCCGAGGCGGTGGTGGAACCGACCTCTCCGGCCAGTACGATCCTCCCGCCGGCGCCTTCCAGGCTGCGGTCGTAGAAGGTCCTCCGGTCGGCGGGGACCACGAACTCGGAGGCCATCCCCGTGGTGTCCGGGATCCGCGCCACCAGGTCGTCTCTTCCTCCTGTGATGCAGGCGGCGGTGGCCAGCACCGCTCCGGCGGCGGCGCCCGGCGTGACCAGGGCCGCCTCGATTCCCAACATCTCGGCGATCGCCTCCCCGGCCGCGTCCGAGAGGCTCTCGACCTCGATGAATGCCTGGTTGGCGGCCGCGATCGCCTCTAGTACCGGTCCTCGGGGAAGGCTCCCGCCCAGGCCGGTGAGGTCGTTGTGAGCGTTGATCACCGGACCGATCCCCAGGTCGGACAGGACCGTGCGACCGCTCCATGCTCCGCTCATCGCCGGGCCATCCCCCAAGGTCACCGACGGAGCCTGCGAGGGATGTCCGTTCTCATGGCTTCACCCGTTCGCCGCATTCTCCCGGTCTTCGGAGAATACCGGCGAGTGGGGTATGCACATGGGCGAGCCGGTGTTCGGGTCGGTGGCCACCGACGCCTCGACGCCGAAGCAGTCCCGCAGGAGCCGGGGAGTCAGGACCTGTGCGGGAGGGCCGTCGGCCACCACGTCGCCGCCGGACAGGGCGACCATGCGATCGGAGAACCGCGCCGCATGGTTGAGGTCGTGGAGCACCATCACGATGGTCACCCCCCGGTCGCGGTTCAGGCCTGACACCAGTTCCAGCAGATCCAGTTGGTGTCCGACGTCGAGGAAGGTGGTGGGTTCGTCGAGTAGAAGGATGTCGGTCTGCTGGGAGAGAGCCAGCGCCATCCAGGCGCGCTGGCGTTCCCCGCCCGACAGGGTGTCGATGGGACGGTGGATGAACTCGGAGAGCCGGGTCATCCGGATTGCGTCCTGGATCGCTTCGTCGTCCCGGCGCCGCAGCATCCCCAGCGCCCCCACATGGGGAAAGCGACCCTGCTCGACCAACTCCATGACGGTGAGTTCGGCCGGGACCTCGTGGACCTGGGGCAGGATGGCCATCTGTCGGGCGACCTGGCGGGTGGGGAGGCGGTTTATGTCCTGGCCGGACAGGTAGACGGCGCCCCGGAGCGGCGCGATGAGGCGCGCCAGGGTCTTGAGGGTGGTGCTCTTCCCCGACCCGTTGGGACCCACCAGGGCGGTCCTGGTCCCGTGCTCGATGGTGATGCTGAGCCGGTGGGACACCACGTGGCTCCCGTAGCCGGTGGAGATCTGGTCGGTGGTGAAGGCGGGATCTGACTTCATGGGCTGTTTCTCCGTCATCGCATTCGCTCTCTCATCAGGTACAGGAAGAAGGGCGCCCCCACCAGGGCGGTGAAGGCACCTACGGGCACGCGGCTGCCGCTCTCGGTCTGGATCTCCCAGAAGGGAATCCAGTCGAGCGAGAACACCCGCGCCAGGAGGTCGGCGCTCACCAGGATGATGGCGCCCACCAGCGCCGAACAGACCAAGAGCCGCCGGAGGTCGGACCCCACCAGGGTGCGCGCCAGGTGCGGGGCGATCAGACCCAGGAAGGCGATGCCTCCCACCACCGATATCGATCCGGCGGCCAGCACCACCGCGGTCATGAGGATGATCCCGCGGGCCACCTCGGTCCGAAGGCCCAGGCTCACCGAGGTGGCGTCTCCCAGTTGCAGGGCGTTGGCGAGGGGGATGACCATCACCACCAGGGGGAGGATCAGCACCGCCACCGGGACCAGGAAGATGAGGTGGTCCCAGGTCCTGGTGCCGAGCGACCCGACCAGCCATCTGACGATCGAGTCGATGGTGCTGCCCGAGACCAGGACAATGAAGGAGGTGACCGAGGAGACCGCGGCGGCCACGATCACCCCGGTGAGGATCAGCCGGATGGGGTCGGTGCCGGCCCGGCGGTAGCTCAGCACGTAGACGAGACCGCCGGCGATCAGGCCCCCGGCGATGGCCGCCATCGGCACGAAGGCGTTGAGGTCGTCCATTGCTCCCTCGGTTCCGTAGCTGATGGCCAGAGCCAGGACCGCTCCCAGGACGGCGCCTTGGGTGACCCCCACGGTGGCGGGAGCGGCGAGGGGATTGCGGAGGACCGACTGGAGGAACGCACCCGAGCAAGCCAGCATGGCGCCCGCCAGCGCGGCGATCAACACGCGGGGCACCCGCACCTCCCACACCGAGATGCGGTGAAAGACTTCGTCGGCCTGGTTGATAAGTGCCTTCCAGACCTGATCGGGACCGAAGATGACAGGTCCCAGCATCACGTAGGCGCACATCACCGCCAGGAGCAGCGCTCCCAGGGTCACCAGGACCCACCGGGCGCGGACCGCCGGGTTCACCGCGGCGTCCCGGCGGCGAGTGCCGAGCGAGGTGGCGGTCACGAGAGAGCCCGCCTGCGCAGGAGCCCGCGCTGCATGAGCACCAGGAGCGCCGGCGCGCCCAGCACCACCGTCCAGAGGCCCACCGCGATCTCGTGGGGATGGAGCGCCAGTCGGGCGGCCATGTCGGCCGAGAGGACCAGGATCGCCCCCATCACGGCCGAGAGCGGCACCACGATCCGGGCGTCGGAGGTCCTAAGCAGCCTGCGGACGATGTGCGGCGACACCAGCGCTATGAAGCCGATCGGCCCGGCGATGGCGATCACCGGCGCCACCAGGAGGACCGCTCCTGCGAACAGCACCGCCCTGGTCCGCCGGACGCCGACGCCGAGACCCTCGGCAACCTCGTCACCCAGCTTCAGAATGTTCAACGGCCGTCCCGCCAGGAGGAATATGGCGAGGAGGGTAACCGTCCAGGGCGCCACCAGGCGGACCTCCTCCCATTGGACGTCGGAGAGACTCCCCACCAGGAAGCGGTAGATAACCGAGACGCCCCCGAAATTGGGCGCCAGCGTGATCACCGCGATCACCAGGGCGTTGAGCAGAGCGGTGAAGGCCGCACCCACCAGGAGCATCCGCATGGGGTTGGACTTGAGGCTCACCAGCGACAGGATCACCGTTCCGGTAGCCAGTCCGGCCAGGAGGGCGGCGATCGGCAGGGCGATTCCCGGGAAGGGGAGGCGGAAGGCGATGATGGTGGCCACTGCCAGGGAGGCGCCGGCGGAGACGCCGATCAACTCCGGCCCCGCCAGGGGGTTGCGGAGGGTGTCCTGCATCACCGCTCCCGAGGCGCCCAGCATGGCGCCGGCCACCACTGCGCCGACCACCCGGGGAAGGCGGAGGTTGCGGACGATGAACTGGCGGTTCCCCTCCGACTCCGAACCGAACAACGCCTCCAGAACCTCCCCGACCGACAGATCGGGTGTTCCCTGCATGAGCGACACCACGGCCACCAGCGCGCAAAGGGAGGCGATAGCGGCCACCACCCCGGTTGCCCGCATCCATCGGTTGCGGTATAGAGAGTCTCTCACCTTCTGGGAGGAGGAGGGCCGCAGGAACCGGCGGCCCTCTCGCCTCGGATGAAGGAGGGCTGCGAGCGAAGGAAGACAGCCCTCCTTACATTTACGTGGTCTGCTATCGGCCCGCCGGCAACCACACCGACAGGTCGCCCGGGGCATCGTAGAGGTCGGGCCATCCGGCGTTCAGGTAACACTGGTACGCCCACTGGAGCATCAGCAGTCCGTGACCGAAGGAACCGGCCGAGTCCTCCTCGCACACCCTGCCTTCGCGATGAGCGGTGGTCTGCAGCCAGACCTCGGCGGTGACGGTGTCCTTGCGAGCACTCCCGGGCCAGGTGATCATCACCCACACCTCGGGATCGACCTCCAGTATGAACTCCCAAGAGAATTCGCTGTCGGGAGAACCCCACTCGGAGACGCCCTGGTCGGGGAAGACACACGTCCCGGCGCCCTCGGCATTGAGGAACCGACAGAACGAGGAGGAGTCCCAGATCATCCAGTTGGTGTCGCCGAACCCGACGGCCACCCTTGTCTCGACCGCTCCGGCGGGGAGGCGGGCCGCCAGGCCCCCGACGTTGGCCTCGAAGCGGGCGACGGCCGCCGCCGCCTCCGCTTGTCTACCGGTGAGGAGGCCGACATCGATCCATCCCTCCTTGAGGGTCTCGACGCCGCCTATGTCCACCAGGTACACCGGGGCAACGATCTCGAGGGCATCGCGCACCTCTTCCTCGCCGACCCGGCCGATGATCAGATCAGGTTCATACTGGGCGACTTCCTCCACCGACATGCGATCGCCGAGCACGGGGATCGCCGCGGCACCTTCGCCGTAGTAAGCGGCGAAACTCCCCCAGCCATCGCCACGGTGCATGGCGACCGGGACGATTCCCAGGTCGGAGGTGAGGTCGGTGCAGTTGTCCTGCACGCACAGGATCCGCTCAGCAGGAGCATCCAACGTGATCTCACGCCCGCTCCCATCGGTAACCGTCAAGCTCACCGGCGCATCGGTATTGAATGCCTCAGCGGTCCCCGGCAGCCAGACTGACAGGTCGCCCGGGTGGTTGTAGAGGTCCGGCCATCCGGCGTTGAGGTAACACTGGTAAGCCCACTGGAGCATCAGCAGTCCGTGACCGAAGGAGCCGGCCGAGTCCTCTTCACACACCCGGCCATCACGATGGGCGGTGGTCTGGAGCCAGACCTCCGCGGTGACGGTGTCCTTGCGAGCACTCCCGGGCCAGGTGATCATCACCCACACCTCGGGATCGACCTCCAGTATGAACTCCCAAGAGAATTCGCTGTCGGGAGAACCCCACTCGGAGACGCCCTGGTCGGGGAAGACACACGTCCCGGCGCCCTCGGCGTTGAGGAACCGGCAGAACGACGAGGAGTCCCAGATCATCCAGTTGGTGTCACCGAACCCGACCGCCACCCTGGTATCAACCGCACCAGCAGGCAGACCGGCCGACAAAGCCCCCACATTGGCGTCGAAGCGGGCAATCGCAGCAGCAGCCTCGTCCTCTCTACCCGTCAACAGACCCACATCGACCCATCCCTCCTTGAGGGTCTCAACACCACCAATATCCACGAGATACACCGGAGCAACAACCTCCAACGCGTCCCGTACTTCTTCCTCTCCAACCCGACCGATGATCAGATCAGGCGAGTACTGCGCAACTTCCTCCACCGACATACGATCGCCGAGCACGGGAATCGCCGCGGCGCCTTCGCCGTAATAGGCAGCAGCGCTACCCCAGCCATCACCCCGATGCATAGCAACCGGCACAATGCCCAGATCCGACGTCAAATCAGTGCAGTTGTCCTGCACACATAGGATCCGCTCAGCAGGAGCATCCAACGTGATCTCACGCCCGCTCCCATCGGTAACCGTCAAACTGGGCGGCGCCTCAGTCGTAACCGGGTCCTCAGTCGTCGCCGGTTCCTCAGTCGTAACCGGGTCCTCGGTCGTCGCCGGTTCGTCGTCGACTGACGGAGCAGCAGTCGTGGTCGTTTCAGCGGGAGTCGTCGCGGCCGCCTCCGTAGTGTCGCTGGTGTCATCCCCACAGGCTGACACCACCAACAGCAGTGCCGCCAGCGCAGCAATCACCCGAATGCTCCCAAGCGGAACCGACTTGGAAACTCTCAGATTGGTCATATGAAACAGATTCCTTTCCTTAGGTAGCCTTGACTTTCCCAAATGAGAATGATAATCATTATCGCTCCCTCGATGTAATCCCTCAACAGTTGAGGCTACCGGAAAAACCAGGGGCGGGGAGGCTGAGGCCCCAACTTTCTGCTACCTGCAGAGCGCAGGCTCCGAAGTTGCCCAACATCGTCCACAACACCTGCCGGGGGAGGCGCCCGTCGTGGCGAGCGAGACTCCGGGAGGTCTAATGACCCGTCTGCAGGGATAATGACCCGTCTGCAGGTGGATCAGGTGAGTCTTCGCGCCAGGTAGTCGATGACGACGGCCGGGTAGAGCGGATCGAACGGGCGGGCGAAGTTCTCCATAGTGATCTTCTCCTGTACCCGGGTCTCGTAGTCTTCGGCGTCGAACTGGAAGGAATGGTTGCCGCCCGGGAGAATCCGCAGTTCGACATCGCGATTGCCAGCGGCCCACAGGGCTGCGACGGTGTCGAAAGCGTCCTCCACCGGGACGTTCAGGTCCTCCGAGGAGTGGAGCACCAGGGTGGGAGCCGTAAGCAGGCGGAACTGGTCCTCGGGAGGTAGATCCAAGTCGTATCTGAGGCTGGAGAGGTCACGGGTGATCGGCTCGCCGTCGACCTCGGCTTCGACAATCGCGTCGCCACCCTCAATGGCGGCAACCAAGGCGTCCATCATCAGCGCGTCCTCATAGGCCTTGGGACAGTGATCCCTGACCCATGCCGCCTGCTCCTCCCCTAGCTGGATGTAATCGAGCACCAGGCTGTAGTTGTACCTGAGCAGTTCGGCGATCGACCGGTACAGGGCGCCCTGCAGTACCGCCGCGTCCGGTTGCCCGACTTCCAGCGCCACGCGGCACAGGACATAGGCGCCCGCGCTGTGGCCCAACATCGCGGCCTTGCCGTTGCACTCTGGCAAGGCCCTGACCCAGCGCCACACCGCGCCCGCGTCGGCGACTTCCTGGGCGCGCTCCACTCCGAACTCACCGGTGCTCTCACCAGCGCCCCTGCGGTCGAAGCGGTAGGAGGCAATCCCCACTTCCGCCAACCCGTGGGCAAGGATCTTGTACATGCCCCGCTTGGGCACTCCCTCGCGACGCTTGGGGTCCACATCCGCGTCCCGGAGGTCGGAGAAGGTCCCGCCCAGGAGGAGGGTCATCGGCCACGGTCCGTCGGTGTCGGGAACCGTCAGGGTTCCGGCCAGGGTTGCCCCGTCGACCTCGACGGACCGGTCCTCCTCGCGGAAATTCATGGCGAGACGGGGGCGTTCCCAACGGTCGAGTGACCGGGCGCGCCGACCGTCATGGCGCCTATCGGGGGAAGGTGACCGGGCCCACCACGTCCTCGACATCGGCGGCTTCGATCACGTTCCGGCCCCGTTCGATGGCCTGCGCCTTCATCTTCTCAAGGTCCACCCCGGGCGGCGGCGGTGCGAAGCTGAGCACGAAGGAGACCGTGTCCGAACCCCGGTTCTCCACTCCGAAGGGCATCCCCCTGGGGATGTGCAGCGCGTCCCCCGGCGCCAGGGCGATCCGGTCGGTGTCGAGGATCCCGTCGAGATTCCCCTCCAGCATGAACAGCGAGAGCTCGAACAGTTCGGCCTCCTCGGCGTCGGGCGGCATGTAACCGCCGGCGGGCACGTGCGCCACATAGGAGAACAGTTCCTTTCCCGCCACCAGCGGCCGGTAGTAGTAGCCGTCATCGGCGTGCTGGTAGGCCTCGACTTCGGTGAACCTTCGGATGGTCATGGCTACCCCCTGGGGAAATCTCTGGTCGCCGCCCGCGGCCTCTTGCCGCGGGTTGTTCGGGTCGGCGAGGTCTCCGACCCATCCTACCGAGTGCCCGGCATGGCTGAGAGTGAGGGCGATCAATGGGTTCACGGCCAGCGTGATCTTTGTCCCAAGAGGTGGTGGAGGTGATGGAAAAAAGGAGCCCATCCCCCAGGAGCGCCCTTTCCCAACTGGTTTGTTCCCCCGGCCCAACAAACCTGTGAGGAAAGGCCCCCCGGGGGGCGGAAGACCACGTAGGGTATTAGGTGTTGGCCCCTTCGCAAGACGGGTTGGCTTAGTTAATTCCGCGTTGGGTTCCCACGGCTTGGGCCCCACCTCAAGAAAGGATCTGGTCAGAAGTGTCTGACTTTGTCGAAGGTATATCAAGCGGCCTGGAGGCGGCTTGGCAGGACGTGATCACCTTCCTGCCCAAGCTGCTCGGGACCGTTGTCATCCTGCTCGCCGGCTGGTTGGTAGCCCGCCTCATCTACCGGGCGGTCGCCCGCCTGCTCCAAGGCATCAGCCTCGACGGGCTCCTGGAGAGAGCCGGGCTCGGCGAACGCATGAAAGACGCAGGTATGAGCGCCACGGAGGTGGTGGCCCGGGCGGTTTACTGGATCATGTTGCTGGTGGTCCTGCTACTCGCCGCCCAGACCCTGGAGATCGAGCACCTGAGCGATCTGCTTAGCGCCCTCATTTCCTACCTGCCGCTGGTAGTGGTAGCGATCATCGTCGTGATCGTCGCCGCCGCAGTTGGCGCCTTCCTGGCGGAGGTCTCCACGCCGTGGTCCCAGGAGCACGGCGTCAGCTGGCTACCCGCGGTGGCCCGGTGGATGGTCATAGGCTTCGGAGCTCTAGCCGCGCTGAACACCCTGAACATCGCCGAGGAGATCGTGAACACGCTGTTCATGGGCGTGGTAGGCACGGTCGGAGTCACCCTGGCCATCGCCTTCGGCGTAGGAGGCATACCTGTGGCTCGAAAGTGGTGGGAGCGCATTCTCCCCGACAAAGACTGAGAACCTGCCCAACCAGAGGAAGGCTCTTTCAGAAAAACCCAGGACCCCCTGCACCTAAGCCGGAGGGAGTGTGCAACCTCCCTTACGCTCCCTCACAGGCATCACAGCGGTTGTCGGATAGATCCGTCACTTGCGGTGACCCGACAGGCGTCGTGGACGGGTGACCGGGGTTGGGCACGTGTCGCCGCCCGGTGCATAATGAATCTCAATTTAGGAAAGGACTCCGACTTGGCTGTTGAAATGGCGATCTGGAGAATGACCGACACCGGGCCGCGTCCCTTGCCGTCGTCGCCGCTCGATTTAGAGCAGAGTCTCGAGGACATGCTGGCTGAGGACCCTGGCATTACCGGAATAGACCTGCTTGTAGTTGGAAGACAGGTGCGAACCGGGCATGGAGGGTTTATAGATCTCCTGGCCGTAGATTCCGACGGTCGAGTCCATGTCCTCGAACTCAAGCGGGATCGGACCCCTCGGGACGTCGTTGCCCAGACGCTCGACTACGGATCCTGGGCGCAGCATTTAGGCATCGAGGACCTTGAGCAGGTCTATCTCGACCAACATGGTGGCAAAACCAACCTCGGCGAGGCATTCGCTGAGCGTTTCGACAGTCCTCTGCCCGACGTCGTAAACACGGAACAGCAGTTCACGATCATCGCCTCTGAACTAGATCCTACGTCTGATCGCATCGTTGAGTACCTGGCTGGGTCATACGGCGTGCCGATCAATGCAGTGTTCTTCCGGCACTTCCGCGACGAAGGTCGCGATTACTTGGCTCGGACATGGCTACTCGATCCGCAGGAGACAGAAGCTGCGGCCGGGCGACCGTCGCGTCGCAAGAGTCGACCATGGAACGGCCGGGACTTCTACACCGTCCTTGGCCGAGCCGGTGAGACTCACCGCTGGTTGGTAGCAAGAAAGTATGGATTCCTCAATGCCGGTGGTGGATCGCGGTACTGGAAGCCGTTCCAGAATCTCGAGCCGGGAAAGCGGGTATTCGCTCTTGTAGCCGGAGCTGGGTATGTAGGAATAGGCCGAGTCATGGGTGAGATGATTCCAGCCCGCGACGCCATGGTCGAGATCGAAGGAGAATCCCGGTCGCTTCTCGATCAACCGGAGCTAAGCGCGGACTGGTGGCAAAACGCTGCTTCGGACGACTCGGAACTAACCGAGATGGTCGTGCCGGTTGAGTGGTGCGGCACACGGTCCATCGAGAAAGCCATCTGGCAGAAAGGACTCTTCGCCTCCCAACACATTGTTTGCAAGCTACGGGACGAGAACACTATAAAGACGGTCGAGTCGGCGTTCGGGCTTGATGCCGGAGTCGACTGATGTCGAGACTGGAGGCAGCCACGGACGGGTCTGCGGATAAACCCGGACCTGGGCCGGGCGGCTGGGCATGGGTCACCGGCGAGGGAAACTGGGCGTGGGGAAACTGTCCCCGAACGACCAACATCCGCATGGAGTTGGCTGCTGTCCTGATGCTGCTCAAGTCCCATCCCGACAGGCCGTTGCTGATCCAAGCGGAAAGCCCTGTGACGAACATCTTCACTGTTTGGCTCAAGAAGTGGCGAGAGAACGGAATGCGAAGAGCCAACGGTCGGAGACCCGAAAACGTCGACCTTATTGAACAGATCGATGCCCTCCTGAAGGTTAGAAACGTTAAGTGGGAACCGGTCAAAGCCCGCGACGGTCATCTCCTCAACGAATGCGCGGACCGGTTGGCCAGCTTCGCGAGATTGCAAGGAAAACTCGGACATTGGCGCTGACCTAAAGTGCCTCCACCCGATTCGGGGTTTGGCCCTTCCTGACGGCGATGTAGATGTGTGCCTGAGCGGAGTCGCTGGGTGGCCGTGGCCTGGCTAGCCCGTCTGTGCAGGAGAAACGTTGGCGAAACGTTTCGGAAGTGCGGTCTCCGACTCAGATGTCCAGATGAAGGCGGAGAGCCTCGTCCAGTTGGCCCATGAGATCCAGCGGCATGTGACCGATCAGGTTGCCGACCCCTTCGACAGCGACCGATCTAACCTGCTCGGCCTGTGCCTTGGAATCGCGGTTGAGTCCCGTCTCGGAAGCTCCCAACAGGACCTGGAAGGAGTAAACCCGTTCCGTGTTCGACGTGATAGGCACCACGGTGACGACCCCACGTCCAAGCCGTGCCGCAGTCGTGTTGGCACCATCGTTGCTGACGATCACGGCCGGCCGGATCCGGGCCGCCTCGACCCCGACGACGTTGCCGAGATTCACGACGCGGATTTCTCCACGACGCATTAACGGCTACACCCCATCGGCAACTGTGGCATCCCACTCCTCGCCGTGGCCGTGGTCGGCCCACTCATCAAACGCCGCCGCGTAGTCCGATGACAACTCGGACACGCGGAGAAGCCCTACAGCTCGCCGCACCGCGGCCGAACGGGATGCTTGGTGCACACGCGCATAGCTGTCGAGAAACGCGAGATCTTCGCTGGACAGACTGATACTGATCTTCATACCCATGATCCTACCAATAGTAGGAATCTGAGCAAGAAGACTTCCACATAACATTCATCGGACGGGACTAACGGAGACCCGCATGCCGTCAAGCCGGCCCTCCCTTATCTGGTTCACTTATTTGCATCTCTCTCCCATTTAAAACCCTTCCTCCCCCGTAAGACCAGAAGTGGAGGGTTAGCCTTTTTTGGGAAGCAGACGGAAGGAGTTGTAGTGAGTTTGTTCAAGAAGAAAACAGCCCTAGGTATTTCATTGCTCTTGGTCCTGTCGCTGTTGGCGGCGGCCTGCGGTGACGACGCCGAGGAGGCGCCTGCCACCACGGCGGCCGCTGCGGTAACGACCACCGCTGCTCCCGCCACGACGGCCGCGCCTGCCGAAGAGGAGCCTGAGCCGGCCGACGACATGGACGACGAGGAGATGCCGGCCGAAGAAGACGACATGGCCGATGACGACATGATGGAAGAGGACCCGGACGGTCCCAAACGGGGCGGCGACCTAGTCTTCGCCCGCCACCGGGACAACACCGGCCTCGACCCCGGCGCGGCGGTGGAGACCGACACCATCTACGTGCTCGATCACATCTTCGAGACCCTGTTCGCCACCAGCGCCGACGGGGCCTCGGTGGATCCCTGGCTGGCCAGCGGCTCCGAGGTCTCAGAGGACGGGAAGTCGTGGACCGTCACCCTGCGTGAAGGGGTGGAGTTCTCCAACGGCCAGCCGATGACCTCGGCCGACGTGAAATGGTCAATACAGAGGGCCATCGACGAGGCCGCATTCGGTTTCCTGCTGTCGGCCATCGAGTCGATCGAAACCCCCGACGACATGACGGTGGTGTTCAACACCAGCTTCCCGTGGGCGCCGTTCCTCGCCGACCTCTCGGTGTGGGCGGCCGCCATCATGCCCGCCGACTACGCAGGCATGAGCGCCGAGGAGTTCTTCGAGAACCCGATCGGCACCGGTCCCTTCCTCTTCGACGAGTGGGTCCCCGGCGAGTACATCCGGCTGGTGAGGAACGACAACTACTGGCAGGAGGGAAAGCCCTACGTGGACAGCGTCACCTGGACCCAGGTCCCGGACGACAACACCCGCGTGCTCCAGTTGGAGGGCGGCCAGGCGCACATCGTCCAGAACGTGCCGCTCAACGTGTTGGACTCCCTCAACGAGAAGGACGGCATAACCGCCACCACCTTCCCGGCCACCACGGTCTACTGGGTGAGCTTCAACACCACCATCGAGCCGTTCAACGACCGCCATGTGCGGCGGGCGATCGCCCACGCCATCGACCAGGACGCCATAGCCAACGCCGCCCTGTTCGGACACGGCGGACCGGCGTGCTCGGTGATCTCCCCGGCGGTGCCGTTTCACGATCCGAATACGCCCTGCCTGGAGTCCAACATGGACCTGGCGCGGGCCGAACTGGCCCAGTCGAGCGTGCCGGACGGCTTCTCGGCCGAGTACCTGGTGGGCGACCAGTCACCGAACCTGCCGATCGTCGAGATCATCCAGGGCCAGTTGGCGCCGCTCGGCATCGACATCTCGATCCGGACCATAGATCCGGGACAGTTCTACTCCACCATCTTCGTGTTCGACTACGAGATAGCGTTCACCGGATGGACGATGGACATCCCCGACCCGGACCAGAAGATCTCCTTCATGTTCGATATTGAACTGGGCGGAGGCGACTCCTACAGCACCGGATATGACAACCCGGACATGGTCGAGTTGGTGAGAGCCGGCCAGACGACGTTCGACGACGCCACTCGGGCCCAGATCTACGCCGACATCCAGGCGCTCAACGCCGAAGAGGTGCCGTTCATCCCCCTGGTGGTGTTGGACGCGCCGTTCGCCTGGAGCGACAGCGTCAAGGGCCTGTGGGTCAACCCGGTCGGAAAGCGCCACCTGGAAGACGTTTGGTTGGACGAGTAAAGACAGTCCTGTAGCAGGCGGCTCGGAAGATGGCCCTCAGGTACTTCCTCCGCCGCCTGCTCAGGATGATCCCGGTGATCCTGGGGATGACGATCATCGTCTTCTTCATGATCCACCTGGTGCCCGGGGACCCGGCGCGCACGCTCCTGGGACCCCGGGCGCCGGCCGAGGCGATCGAGGCGTTCAATCTCCGGTGGGGATTCGATCGTCCCCTGCATGAGCAGTTCCTCTCGTTCCTGGGCGGCCTCTTCCAAGGCGACCTGGGGACCTCCATGAGCTACAACGTCCCCACCACCGAACTGGTATCGGGCCGGTTCACGCCCACCCTGTTGCTGCTGGGGATCTCGGCGCTTTTCGCCATGATCATCTCCCTGCCGCTGGCGGTGGTGGCCGCCCTCCGGGAGGAGCGGACGCCCGACCATGTGGTGCGGGTGATCCCGATGGTGGGCCTCGGCCTGCCGGCCTTCTGGGTGGGGATCCTCCTTCTCACCTTCGTGGCCCTCAACGTGGACTGGCTCCCGGTCGGCGGGTACGGCGCCACCTGGCCCGACCGCCTGATCGCCATGATCCTCCCCGGCCTGACGGTGGCGATCGGGATCGCTCCCTTCACCATCCGGAGCCTCCGGTCGTCGCTGATCGAGGTGATGGAGGCCGACTACATAGCAACCGCCCGGGCGAAGGGCCTGGCCGGGGTCCGGGTGCTGTGGGCCCATGGGCTCCGCAATGCGGTGATTCCCACCGTGACGGTGCTGGGTGTCAACCTGGGGTGGCTGGTGGGGAACACCCTGATCGTGGAGAAGGTGTTCGCCCTTCCCGGCCTGGGTGCCCTGATGATCGACGCGGTCCTGGAACGCGACTTCGCGGTCGTCCAGGGAATGGCGTTGATATTCGGGCTGCTGGTGGTGCTGGTGAACCTCCTGGCCGACGTGGTGCGGGCGTCGCTCGATCCCCGGGTCCAGTTGTCATGACCGCGGTCTCGCGCTCCGCGTCCCCGAAAGCGGCCCGGGGCCGCCGTTCCTATTCGCTGGTGATCGGCGCCGGCCTGCTGGGATTGATAGTTTTGCTCGCAATCCTGGCGCCCTGGATCACCCCCCACGATCCCCTCGCTCACAACCTGGAGTCGATCCTGGCGCCGCCCTCCTCGGACTACCTGCTGGGCACCGACCACCTGGGCCGGGACGTGTGGACCCGCCTTCTGTATGCGGCGCGACTCGACCTCCTGATCGGGGTGGGGGCGGTGATCACCCCGTTCGTGACCGGGACGCTGCTGGGGGCGGTGGCCGGCTACTACGGCGGGCGGATCGACCTGGCGGTCTCCGCCGCCACCGACATGCTGTTCGCCTTCCCCTACTACGTGCTGATCATCGCCCTGGTGTTCTCGCTGGGTCCCGGCATCCCATCGATCTTCATCGCCATGGCCGTCGTCGCCTGGGTCTCCTATGCGCGGATCGTCCGGGGGGAGGTGCTGTCTGCCCGGGGCCAGCAGTACGTGATGGCGGCCAAGACCCTCGGATACTCGGATCTGCGCATCATCGTGCGCCACATCCTCCCCAACGTGATCACCCAGCCGGTCACCTACGCCATGTCGGACATCGTGGTGATCATCGTGGGAGTTGTCACCCTCAGCTACCTGGGCCTGGGGGTCCCTCCCCCCACCCCCGACTGGGGATCGATGATCGCCTCGGGACAGAGCTACCTCACCACCCAGTGGCAGTTGTCGACCATCCCCGGGATCGCGGTGGTGATCGTCGGATTGGCCTTCTCCCTGATCGGAGACGGGTTGACCCACAGGCTGCGCCCCGAATGAGCGCGCCGGTTCTCCAGGTCCGCGACCTGCAGGTGCGGCTCTCCTCACCCCGGGGAGTGGTGCAGGCCGTGCGGGGGGTGTCCTTCGACGTGGAAGCCGGGCACACCCACGGCATCGTGGGCGAGTCGGGCAGCGGTAAGACCACCCTGCTGCGCGCCATCCTGGGGCTCCTGCCCGGGAACGCCACCGCCGCCGGGGCCATCTCGGTCTCCGGCCGCCAGGTCCCCCTGACCGGGGGGCGCTCAAAAGCGGTGGACGGGGCCAGCATCGTGTTCCAGGAGCCGATGACCGCCCTCAACCCGGTGGTGAGGGTGGGCCATCAGATTTCGGAGGCGCCCAGGCACAAACTGGGCCTGGGGCGAAGGGCCGCCCGGGACCGGGCCCTGGAACTCATGCGCCAGGTGGGGATCCCCGACCCGGTGCGTCGCTTCGACGCCTACCCGCACGAGCTTTCGGGAGGGCTGAGCCAACGGGTGCTGATCGCCATCGCCCTGTCGGCCGAACCCAAGATCATCCTCTGTGACGAGCCCACCACCGCCCTGGACGTCACCGTGCAGGACCAGATCCTCAAGCTGTTCAGCCGGATCTCGGAAGAGACCGGGGTGGCGATCGTGTACGTCACCCACGACCTAGCGGTGGTGGCCCAGACCTGCCGTACCGTGTCTGTGATGTACGCCGGGCAGTTCCTCGAGTCCGGGACCATCGATGCTGTTTTCGGGCGATCCCGCCATCCCTACACCCTGGGGCTCCTGGGGGCGGTGCCCGACGTCAGCCGCGGGCGGACCCCGCTGGTGGCCATACCGGGATCGCCGCCCGACCTGGTCAATCCCGGCGAGGGCTGTCCGTTCGTGCCGCGCTGCTCCTACGCCCGGGATGAGTGCTCCCACGGGGTGTTCTCCCTCCGGAGCCTCAACCACAATCAGGCGACGGCGTGCATACGCTCCGATGTCCTGGCGGGGGCGTCGTGACCGCCGGGCCCATCCTCGAGGCGCGCGGTTTGTCCAAGGCCTTCTCTTCGAGACGCTCGGTGGCAGATGCCATCTTCCGTCGGCCCACCGAGGAGTTGCAAGCGCTGGAGGACGTCAGCTTCCAGGTGGTGCGAGGGGAGAGCCTGGGGATCGTCGGCGAGTCGGGGTGCGGCAAGTCCACCCTGGCCCGCTGCCTGGTGGGCCTGTACCCGCCCACTTCGGGGCAGACCGTGTATGAGGGGGTGGAGTTCGAGGGGAAGCGGTCTTTCTCGGACCGCAAGAAGATCCAGATCGTGTTCCAGGACCCCTACTCGTCGCTGAATGCCCGGATGACCATCGGCCAGGCCCTGCGGGAGGTGCTCCGGGTGCACAAGGTGGTGGCTTCCGACCGGGTTGCCGCCCGGGCGGTGGAGTTGCTGGCGCTGGTGGGCCTCGACGCCGACATCGCCAACGTCTATCCCCGCCAGCTTTCGGGAGGCCAGCGACAGCGGGTGAACATCGCCCGCGCCCTGGCGGTGGAGCCCGAGGTGCTGATCGCCGACGAGCCGGTCTCCGCACTGGACGTCTCCATCCAGGCCACCGTCCTGAACCTGCTGGCCTCGCTCCGGGAACGGCTCGGCCTGACGCTCATCCTCATCGCCCACGACCTGAGCGTGGTGAGGTACTTGTGCGACCGGGTGGCGGTGATGTACATGGGCCGGATCGTGGAAATCGCCGCCACCGAAGAACTGTTCGAAGACCCCCGCCACCCTTACACCCAGGCGCTGCTGGCCGCCGCGCCCAGCCTGGAGAGAAAGAGCCGGGACGACGCGCGGTCGATCGGCGGGGACCCTCCCAGTCCGTTCGACCTGCCGGAGGGATGCCCCTTCCATCCCCGGTGCCCGCTGGCCACCGACCACTGCACCACGATCCGTCCTCCCCTGGAGGAGGGACCCGGCGACTCGGTCCACCGGGCCGCCTGCCACTATGCCTGGGAGCCGCCTGCCACCCACCACACCCCGTTGACCCGAGGAGAGGAGAACCTCCGATGAGCGTGACGATTCTGCAAGCAAGACAGGTCCTGACCGGCGGGGACCGCCCGCCCATTCACAACGGCGGTGTCCGCGTCAGGGAGTCGAAGATCGTGGCGGTGGGGCGGGCCGACGATATCCGAGAGCCCGACGACGAGGTCCTCGACTTCGGAGAGGCAACGCTCCTGCCGGGGCTGATCGACTGCCACGAGCACCTCTCGGGGCACGACCGGTACGCGATCGGCGACCCGAGCGTGGTGGAGCCGGCCATGATGTACGCGCTGGTGGGCGTCTACCACACTCGCCGACTAGTGCGTATCGGGGTTACCACCGCCCGGATCCCCGGAGCGCCAGGGCACATCGACCTGATGATCCGACGGGCCATCCGGGAGGGTTACCTCCTGGGTCCCAAGATGGTGTGTGCGGGGGAGTTGATCGTCATGACCGGCGGGCACGGCTCGATGTGGGGAGCGGAGGTGGACGGTCCCTGGGAAGCCAAGAAGGCCGCCCGCGCCCAGCTCAAGGCCGGCGCAGACTTCGTGAAGATCGTCGCCTCCGGCGGAGTGGGGATCACCCGGGAGGGAGAGCTTCCCTCCCAGCCGGAGCTGTCGGTGGTGGAGATGGCCGCCGCCGCGGAGGCGGTGCATTCGGCCGACCGGCGGATCACCGCCCATGCCGACGGCGTGCCCGGGATCTCCAACGCCCTGGAGGCGGGGGTTGACTGCATCGAACACGGCATCTACCTGAACGCCGACCACGCCAAGTTCATGGCCGACAACGGAGTGGCGATGATCCCTACCCTCTCCACCATGCAGGGCATCTACCATCACGGGATCGAGTACGGGATGCCCGAGACCTGGATCCCGATCGCCGAGGCGATCCTCGAGCCTCACCTCGAGTCCTTCCGCCATGCCCTCGAGGCGGGGGTCCACTTCGCGGCCGGCACCGACGGGTTCGGCGACATCGTGGACGAGATGATCATCTTCACCACCTTCGGGATCGACAACTACCGGGCCATCCAGTCGGCCACCCGGGACGCCGCGCTGGTCATATCGGCGCGTCCCGACTTCGGGGTGCTGGAGGAGGGCAAGGCCGCCGACATCATCGCGGTGGACGGCGATCCCCTGGATGACCTCAATGTCCTGCGGTCGGTGGAGTTCGTGATGATCGACGGAGAGGTGCTGGTCTCCGACGGTTCGGTAAGAGAGGAGTGAGCTAATGGATGTGGGATTTCCCGAGTTGTTCCAGGCCGCATTGGAATCGG